>NZ_JANDMF010000067.1:0-24019 GCF_031626875.1 Clostridium sp. SHJSY1 | reverse complement strand
GCGCTAAAAAAGAGAATTCAATTTTGAATTCTCTTTTTTTATCGGATAGTATCAAATTTATTTTGATACAGCCCCTTGTCAACGGTCTGAAATCAGCCATATGGCTGATTTTATTTTTTAGAAGTATAAAAAATAAAATATTAAAAAACACAAAAATCAACAATAAACAAATAATATGTGTGGATTATTGTTGATTTTGCAATGTAATATATTTACTTTTAAAACGTTTACTGATATTATTGTAATATACATAATATTACAGGGTAAATTTAGAAAAAATAAAATGTTTTGTAATAAATTAAGTTTTCAAGAGGTGTGTTATATAATGAGCAGAAAATTATCAAATTATTTTATTGGTTTTTTGTGTGTTTTAGTAATTATGTTATTTTGTGAGAAAAAAGCAAATGCAGTTGTAAAATTAACATCAGATGTAACTGCAAAAACTGCTAGTATGTCAAATGACTATATTACAATAAAATTTAATAATTCAGGTAGTGCATATTCATTACTGAAGAATGGGCAAGAACTTATAGGTTCAGGAAAAGGATTTTATGCATCTATTAATGGAGGAACAGGATTTGTTGCAGATTCTTTCAAAGTTATAACTAAGACAGATAATATGGCAGATATAGCATATATAAATGATTGGGGGGAGTTACATTATGTGTTACGTGATGGAGTAAGTGGTGTATATTCGTACTTCATAGTTTCTAATTTAGGAATTGTAGGTGAATTTAGAACAGTATATCGACCAGATGGTAATATTTTTAGAAATGGATACACAGCATCAAAGTCTGGAGAATTTCCAACAATAGATAATATAAAGAATGGCACGAAATTACAAGATGAAACATGGAAGCTAGGAAGTGGACAAGTATATACAAAATATAATTGGGCGGACTATGAAGCAACAGATGATTTTCATGGAGTTTATGGAAATGGATATGGTATGTGGGTTATTCCTTCTAGTAATGAATATTATAGTGGGGGACCAATGCGTCAAGAGTTAATGGTGCATTTAGAAAGTTCAACAGGAGATGCTGTTTTGCTTAATATGCTAAATGGTTCTCATTTTGGAGCAAAACAGCAGAACTTGCCAAGTGGCAAGATTTATGGCCCATGGCTTATATATATAAATAATGGGAATATATCTGATGCAAAACAAAGAGCAACCACTGAAGAAGATTCTTGGCCATATAGTTGGCTAAGTAATTCAAGTTACCCTTTAAATAGAACAGAAGTTTCAGGTAGATTAAAATATTCAAATGGTGATTTAGCTTCTGATAAAATGGTTGTTCTAGCTAAACCAGGTAGTAATTTCTATAATCAAGGAGAGGATTATATATTTTATTCAAAAGCTGATTCAAATGGGAATTTTAATATATCTAATGTTCGTCCAGGAAAATATACTCTTTATGCTTATTCTACATCTGGAACTGATAGTGATGAATTTCACATGGATAATGTTGTAGTTACAGGCTCAAAATTAAATTTAGGAGACATAGCAATAAAATCTAAAGAGAATTTAAAAATGCTTTGGAATATAGGCAAAGCAGATAGAAAGGCATCAGAATTCAATCTTGGAAGTTTAACAAGACAATATGGGCTTCCAGAATTAGTGCCATCTGATTTGACTTACACCATAGGAAAAAGCAAGGAATCAAGTAATTGGTATTTTGCTCAAACTAAAGTAGGAAAGTGGAACATTGATTTCAATATGGATAAAACTTATGGGGGAGAAGCTCATTTAAGTGTTCCAATTGCAAGTGTTTCTAGAGGGCCAGTAGTTGATATATATGTAAATGGAATAAAAGTAGAAAAGTTAGATTATTCAGCAGAAAATGATCAGACAACATATAGGAGTGCAAATCAGAGTGGTAAATATCGTTCAAATGAAATAATGTTTCCAGCTAACCTTTTAAAAGAAGGTAAAAATGAAGTTACCTTTGATATGAGTAAGGTAACTTCAAATGGAGGTATTATGTATGATATGGTAAAACTAGAGGTAGAAGGCAAAGATGAGGTTCCTAAAAGGGAAGATAGTGATGTAATCACAAATAATACTGAGACTTTGGATGATGGTAATGGGGATAATAATACAACGCCTTTAACAAATGTTATTAAAACAGGAGATAGCAGAAATATTATAGCAGTAATTTTAATAGGATTTATTTCACTTTTAAGTGTAACTTCATTCAAAAAACATAAGAATATATAAAGTAAAGAATTAAAATTCAGTTGTTGTTAAATTAACTTAATTTGCTAATTTAACAACAGCTGAATTTTTTTGCAATAGGAAATTATGAGAAATTAAAGTTCTAGTAATTATAGAAAGCAATGAAGGGAAATATAAATTATATTAACCAATGAATGAGATGTGAGAAAAACTTTTCTAAAGACTATGGAAAATTGGACGAGAAAGAATTATATTAATGATGTAGTTAAATATTTGAAAGAGAGTACTAATTAAATTACTATGTAAAGAAATTAACAAAAGAAGATTTTATTAGGGAAACAGGTGAAAAAAGGTTGAGAGAAATTGATGAATTGGTTATTAAAGCACAGAAAGATAAGAATATACATGAAAAATTAATTAATGAAAATGAATTTTTTATAATTAAAATTGCATCTAGAGTTGTAAATAAATATATAACAAAAAGTGATGATGAATGGTCTATTGCATTAAATGCATTTAATGAAACGATAAAGAGTTATGATCTTAATAAAGGTAGTTTTTATAGTTTTGCAGAAATAGTTATTAAGAGGCGTATGATAGATTACTTAAGAAAAGAATCAAAACATAAAGGTGAAATTTCAGTTGATTCATATGTTTTTCAAAGTAATTCAAAGGATAATGAAGAAACAGAAGCATTAAATAAAGAAGTAATAAAAAAGATTTCTGAAGTTAATACTGAAACCACTGCAAAAATGGAGATAGAAGAGGTTACAGAAAAACTTAATTTATATGGTTTTTCATTTTATGATTTAATTAAAGTTTCTCCAAAGTCTGAAAAAACAAAAAATGCTTGTGCAAGAGCAGTAGCTTATATATTAAAAAATTCAATTGTAAATAATGAACTTATTGAAAGTAAAAAGCTTCCTATAAAAATTATAGAAAAAAATATTAAAGTACCCCGAAAAGTTTTGGAAAGACATCGAAAATATATAATAGCAGCAGTAGTAATAATGTCTGGAGATTATCCACACCTTGCTGAATATATGCATTTTATCAGAGAGGAGTTAACAAGATGAAGGGTATAGTTGTTGAAATAAAAAATAAAGATGCTGTTGTACTTTCTGATGAAGGAAATGTGGTGAAAATAAAAAACAATAGTTACCATATTGGAGAGGAAGTTCAAGTAAGAAGTAATAAAAGATCAAAAAGTAATATTATAGCAATAGTAGCAGGTTTTATGATTGCATTTGCAATAGTTGGGGGAGGAACTTATTCATATAGAACTCCTTATGCATATGTTAGTCTTGATGTGAATCCATCTATAGAGTATTCTGTTAATATCTTTGATAAAGTTATAGAAGTTAATGGAATGAATGAAGATGGTGAGGCTATACTAAGTAATATTGATATAAAAAATAAAGATATATATGAAGCCATAAAAGAGACTGTTTCTGAAATTAGTAATCAAGGCTACATTAAAGATGGTGAGAATGATGAGGTTATAATATCAACATTTAGTGATAATGGAGTTAAAGCCAAAGAATTAGCAGATGAGTTGAAAATTTATGCAGAAGAGGTTGTTGCTGAAAATAATTTAGAAGTAAAAATAGAATCCACTAGTGTTGAGAAAGAAAGAGTTGAAGAAGCTAAAAGATTAGGAGTAACACCAGGGAAACTCAATCTAGTTGAAAAGTTGCAAAAGAGTTCAGCTAATCCTGATGAAATGGTAATTGAAGAATGGATTAATAAACCTGTAAAAGAAATTATGAAGGAAACAAAGGTTAATAAAGAGCAGGAAAAAGATTTAAAATACAAGAGTGATACTAATGATAATGAATTACAAAAAGAAAAAGTTCAAAATAAAGATCAACAAGCAAAAAAAAATAATGGGAAAGATAAAATTATAAATAATAGTGGAAATGTAAAGAAAAATAAAGATGGCAATAATACATCCTTTTCATCAGAAGAAGAGAAGAATTCAAGTAATATTGCAAGTGAAAAGAAAAATATAAATGCTAATTCAAATGAAAATAAGTCTGAAAATGGTAAAGGCAGTAATGAAGCAAACAATAAAAAACTAAATAAATAAATTAAAAACACAGTATTACAGTTTTAGTATGCTGTGTTTTTTTCTATTTCATATTTTTTATAATTTTTATTAATTAAAAATTATAAAAAATATGAAAGTACCCCAAAAATTTTTCAGATATATCGAAAATATATAATGAGTGATTATTGATAATGCTTGATCATTGTGAGAGTTTTATGAATATACATTTTGTTAGGAAGAAGTTAATTTAGAGAAACAGGTGAAATAATTGAGGGAAATGGATAAATTGGTTATCAAAGCACAAAAGGATAAAAGAATTCATGATAAATTGATTGCTGAGAATGAGTTTTTTATAACTAAAATTGCTTCAAGAGGTTTTAATAGGTATATAACTAAAAGTGATTATGAATGGGCTATTGCATTAAATGCATTTAATGAAACTGTAAAAAATTATAAGCTTGAAAAAGGTAGTTTCTATAGTTTAGCAAAATTAATAATTAAGAGACGAATTGTTGATTATTTAGGAAAAGGATCAGGACATAAAAGTGAAATGCAAGCAAATTTATATTCATTTAAAAGTAACATATGGGATAAGACTGAAAATGAATTAATTAAATTTAGATAAGAAAATTATAAAACTGGAGGAGATTTTAATGATAAAGCATATTGAAAAATCAAAAATTACATCTATAGCAATAGCAGTTGCGAATGAAGATGGAAAATCTATATTTAGTAGTGTAGACATAGAAAATAAAACATTAGAAGAAGCTATAATGGAGATTATTTCCCAAATAAATAATCAAGGTCATTTTATATAATTTGTATGTCATATTTTGGGCTATGTATTTAAAATCTTGTTAATGATAATTAAAATTAAAAAAATAATAAAGTACCCCAAAAAAAATTACATAGAAATCGAAAATATATAGTAGAGGCAATTGAGATAAAAAATAATTATAAAGTGGGAGGAAATTACAATGAGAGGTTATACTAAAAAACAAAAAATTAAATTTATAGCAGTAGCAGGAGGAATAGTAGTTGGATTGACAACAGTAGGTGGAGGCGTAGCTTATGCATATAATACACCTTATTCATATGTTAGTCTTGATGTGAATCCATCTATAGAATATTCTGTTAACATCTTTGATAAGGTTATTGATGCTAACGCAGTTAATGAAGATGGAGAAGCAATACTTAGCAATATTGATATAGAAAATGAACCTATAGAAGAAGCAATAAAAAATACTGTTTCTGAAATTAGTAAGCAAGGTTATATTAAAGATGGTGAAATTGGTGGAATTGTAATATCAACATCTAGTGAAAATGATAATAGAGCAGAAGCATTAGCATATGAGTTAGAAGCTGAGGCAAAAGAAGTTGTTATTGAAAATAATTTACAAGCAGAAGTAGAATCTCTTAGTATTGGAAAAGAGAGAGTTGAAAGAGCTAAAGAGTTAGGGGTAACACCTGGAAAGCTTAATTTAGTTGAAAAGTTGCAAAAAAGTGCAGCAAATCCTGAAGATATTTCAGTAGAAGAATGGCTTAATAAACCTGTAAAAGAAATAATGAAGGCAACTAAAGTTAATAGGGAAGAGCAAAAAGCAAAAACAAAAGAAAGTATAACTGAAGAATCTACAATTGATAATAAAGACCAAGGTGAGGAAGCATCTATAAGTGAAGCTGCAAATGTTCAGAATAAAGTAGAGGATTCGGATAAAGAAGTTAATGAAAAGAAAGCTAGTGAGATAACTGAAAAGAAAGAGAATGATAATAAAGAAGTTGAGAAAAAGAATGTAAGTAATGCTTCAATTGAAAAGAAGAATAAAAGTAATTCTTCAATACAAAAAAATGAAAATAAAAAAGAGGATAAAAAGGATCAAAAAAATAAATCTAGTGAAAATGAAGATGAAGGCAAAGAAAAAGGAAAAGGAAAATAGTGTAAAAAAAGAAACACAGCATTTAGTGTAGACTGTATGCTGTGTTTTATTAAATATATAGTTTCTTATGTTAACTTAAATTAAGCTTTGTTAACTGAACCGAAAAGTTCCATCTTTTCTTTTACAGTAGCCTTTATAGCTTCGAAACCTGGAGCAAGAAGTTTTCTTGGGTCAAATCCCTTACCTTCTAAGTCCTTACCAGCTTCAATGTATTTTCTTGTAGCTGCTGCAAAAGTTAATTGACATTCAGTGTTAACGTTAATTTTAGCAACTCCAAGAGAGATAGCTTTCTTAATCATATCTTCTGGAATTCCAGTACCACCGTGAAGTACTAATGGCATGTTTCCAACAGCATTCTTTATGTTTTCTAAAGCATCAAATGCTAAACCTGCCCAGTTTGAAGGGTATTGTCCATGAATATTACCAATACCAGCAGCTAACATAGTAACTCCTAAATCAGCTATTTGCTTACATTCATTTGCATCAGCAATTTCACCAGCACCAACAACTCCATCTTCTTCTCCACCTATTGAACCAACTTCACATTCAACTGAGATTCCCTTAGCTGAAGCATCAGCAATAAGCTTCTTACTCTTTTCAATATTTTCTTCTATTGAATAATGAGATCCATCAAACATTACTGATGAGAATCCAGCTTCGATACATTGGTAAGCACCATCAAAGCTACCGTGATCTAAGTGTAATGCCACAGGAACTGTTATTTTTAATCCTTTAATTAAGCCGTTAACCATACCTACGATTGCATGATAACCACCCATATACTTTCCAGCACCTTCAGAAACTCCAAGGATGACTGGTGAATTGTTTTCTTGTGCAGTTAATAGAACGGCTTTAGTCCATTCTAAGTTATTGATGTTAAATTGACCTACAGCATACTTGCCATCTCTAGCTTTATTTAACATTTCTTTAGCTGAAACTAACATAACTCAACCTCCAATAATTGTGAATATATTTGGGAAAAATATTAGAAATATTTTTCCCACTACAGGTTATTATAACTTTAATTTGTTAAAAAAGAAACAACTTCTGCAAATTTTATTACTTGTTTTTCATAAGTTTAACTAAGACTGCCTTTTGAGCATGAAGCCTATTTTCGGATTCATCAAATATTTCAGCTGCATGTTCATCAATGATGTCTCCAGTAATTTCCTCTCCTCTATGGGCAGGTAAACAGTGGAGTACTAATGCATTAGGTTTTGCAAGTTCCATTAATTCTTTATTAATTTGGAAACCAACAAAAGCTTTTTCACGTATTTTAGCCTCTTCTTCTTGCCCCATGCTAGCCCAAACATCTGTTAGTACAACATCTGCATCTTTAACAGCTTCTTCAGGGGAAGTTGTTATAATAAACTTGGTACCTTCTAGTTCTGCCAATTCTTTACCACGGGCTATATATTCTTCTTTAGGCATATAGTCTTTAGGAGAAGCAATAGAAATATTCATTCCTATTTTTAATGTTCCTATTATAAGTGAATGAGCCATATTATTACCATCACCAATATAAGCTACTTTTAAACCTTCAAGAATATTTTTATATTCTCGTATAGTCATTAAATCAGCTAGTACTTGGCAAGGATGCTCTAAATCTGTTAATCCATTTATTATAGGTATTGAAGAATACTTTGCTAAAGTTTCTACTTCTTCTTGTGAATAGGTTCTTATCATTATACCTTGGATAAATCTTGATAATACCCTAGCAGTATCTTCTATAGGCTCGCCCCTGCCAATTTGTAAATCTCTACTACTTAGAAATAAAGCATTCCCTCCAAGTTGATACATTCCAACTTCAAAAGATACTCTAGTTCTAGTTGAACTTTTTTCAAAAATCATTCCAAGACTTTTTCCTTTTAGATGTTCATGTGGAATGGTATGTTTGTGTTCATATTTTAATTGATCTGCAAGATTTAAAATATCTAAAATATCATCTTTTGATAAGTCATCCATTTTTAATAAATCTTTTTTCATAAAAACGCCCCCTTTTGTTGTTAATTTTTAGTCAATGTATAAATTTTACTTTAGTAACTCAACTAAAATATTTGTCCCTTTTAAAATTTCTTCTTCACTTATAATTATAGGTGGAAGAAGCCTAATAACATTTGTTCCAGCGGTTAAAACAAAAAGACCTTTTTCTATTGCCTTTTGTTGAATTTGGGAAGCATTTCCTTTTATTTCAATGCCAATCATTAGACCTATACCCCTAATTTCAACTATCTTATCTAAATTTGCAGCTATTAATTTATCTTTTAACAATTTACTATTTTTAGTTACTGCATTATAAGTTTTATCATTACATATTTCATCTAACACAACTAATGCCCCAGCACATGCTGTTGGATTACCTCCAAAGGTTGTTCCGTGATCACCTGGATTAAATACATGAGATAACTTTTTATTGCAAAGTACTGCCCCAATAGGAAGACCAGCTCCAAGTCCTTTAGCAACAGTAACAATATCTGCTTCAACATCAAAATGATTAAATCCAAAAAGGTTACCAGTTCTAGCAATACCACTTTGAACTTCATCAAAGATTACAACAACATCTTTACTATTACAAATAGAAACAACTTCTGTAACAAAGTTTTTTTGAAGAGGATGAATTCCACCTTCACCTTGAACAGCTTCCATAATTATTGCACATACATCATCTGTTAATTTAGATTTAAAGTCATCAATATTGTTTGCTTCAACATAATCAAATCCTTTTGGGAAAGGAAAGAAGTAATTATGGAATTTTTCTTGACCATTTGCAGTTAAAGTTGCTAGAGTTCTTCCATGGAAAGATTGTTTTAATGATAAAATCTTATTTCTATTTCCACCATATTTATCAAAGCTGTATTTTCTAGCAAGTTTAAGGGCTCCTTCATTAGCTTCAGCTCCAGAATTGGCAAAGAAAACTTTATCCATTTTAGCAAGTGAAGTTAATTTATTGCTAAGCTCAACAGTAACTGGATTTAAAAATATATTAGAACAGTGTTGCAAGGTGTTAACTTGATCATTTACAGCTTTTGTCCATTTAGCGTTTGAATATCCTAAAGAATTCACCCCAATTCCACTTGTAAAATCTAAATATTTATTTCCATCTGTATCATATAAATAAACCCCGTCTCCTTTAGCTAAAACAGGAGAGAGGGGAGCATATGTGCTCATAAGTGAATTTTTCATTTAATCATCTCCTAATAAATCATGGTTCCAATACCTTCATGAGAGAATAGTTCTAAGAGTATAGAATGAGGTATTCTGCCATCAATAATATGCGCTCTTTCAACACCCATACGTACAGCTTCTACACAACAATCTATTTTAGGAATCATACCACCCTTAATTATTCCCTCAAAGGATAACTTTGGTACTTGGTGAAGTCTTAAAACAGATATTAGAGAAGTAGGGTCATTAGAATCTCTTAATACTCCAGGAACATCTGTTAATAAAACTAATTTTTCAGCTTTTAAAGCAGCTGCAATTTTAGCTGCACAAAGGTCAGCATTTATGTTGTAAAGTGAATTATCATTTTCACCTAAAGCAACGCTTCCTACAACAGGAATATAGTCTGAAGATAAGGCCATATTTAATATATCAGGATTAACAGAAGTTATCTCGCCAACATATCCTAAATCATCAGGGCCTTCTAATTTTTTTGCTTTAAGAAGTGAACCATCCATACCACAAAGTCCAATTGCTTTTCCTCCAGCTTTTTCAATTAGAGAGACAAGATTCTTATTAACCTTTCCTCCAAGAACCATTTGAACTACTTCAATAGCTTTTTCATCAGTATATCTTAAGCCGTTTATAAACTTACTTTTTTCTCCAAGACGTTCAAGAAAATTTGTTATATCTGGACCACCACCATGAACTACAATTGGTTTAAATCCAACACATTTCATTAATACAATATCATTTATTACAGTTTCTCTTAGTTCTTCACTTATCATGGCATTGCCACCATATTTAACAACTATTATCTTTCCGTTATATTGTTGTATATAAGGTAAAGATTGGACTAATATATCAGCACGATCACTATGGTTCATCTTATTATTCCTCCTAAAAATTAGCTTCTATAATCTCCATTGATTTTTACATAGTCATAACTTAAGTCACAGCCCCATGTGGAGACTTCATAATCACCCATGGAAAGTTCAACTTTAATCAAAATCTCTTTTTCTTTAAGGATTTTAAGAGCTTCATCTTCATCAAAATTTACAGATGAACCATTTTTGCATACAATAATTGAACCAGCTAAACTTTCAAAACAAACATTTACTTTATCTGGGTCAAAATCCACTCCTGAATATCCTAAGGCACAAAGGATTCTTCCCCAGTTAGCATCACAACCAAACATAGCTGTTTTAACTAAACTAGAATTAATTACACTTTTTGATAATAGAAGAGCGTCATCTTCACTACATGCACCGATTATTTTGCATTCTAATAATTTAGTTGCACCTTCTCCATCTTGAGCCATTTTTTTGGCTAAATTTATACTTATATACTTTAATGCTTCTAAAAAAGCATAGTAATCTTCATTTTTTTCTCTAATTTCATCATTTCCTGCTAGACCATTAGCTAATATGAATAAAGTATCATTAGTACTTTGATCACCATCCACACTTATTCTGTTAAAACTAATATCAGCAGAATCTTTTAGAGCTTCTTTTAAAAGAGCAGGAGAGATATTTATATCTGTAGTAATGAAAGCAAGCATTGTACACATGTTAGGTTCTATCATTCCAGATCCTTTTGCCATAGAACCTAATGTAATAGTTTTATCTCCTATTTTAATACTAATAGCTAACTCTTTCTTTACAGTATCTGTAGTCATAATTGCTTCAGAAGCATCTTTAAAACCTTCTTTAGAAAGAGATTCTGTTAATTTAGGTATATTTTTTTCAATTGTTTCTATATTAAGTGGGACCCCAATAACTCCAGTTGAAGCTACTAATACATCATCAGAGGGAATCTTTAAAGCCATGGCTTCAGCAGTAGCCATTGTTTTAGCTTTTCCAAGACCATCATCACCATTGCAGGTATTTGCATTTCCACTGTTTATTATTACTGCTTGAGCAATTCCATTAGATAGATGTTCTTTGGAAATATATATAGGAGCCCCCTTTACCTTATTGCTAGTAAATACTCCAGCAGCTGAAGCGAGTTTTTCAGAAAAGATTAGAGCTAAATCCTTACTTGCTTTATTTTTTTTTAAGCCACAATGAATACCTGAAGCTAGAAATCCTTGTGGAGCAGTGACTCCACCTTCAATTACATTTATATTCAAATTAAATTGCCCCCTTTTTGTTAAAAGGATGGTGAAATAAAGTTTAATCCTTCTTTTTCATCAAGTCCTAATATAATATTCATATTTTGTACTGCTTGACCTGCAGCTCCTTTAACCATATTATCTATTGCGCTAACCACTATTATTTGATCTTTTCTATGATTTAGATGAAGTGATATATGACAGTAGTTAGAGAATCTAACATTTTTCGTACAAGCTACTTCATCTAAAGGTAGTACATTAACAAATGGTTCATTTTTGTAAGTTTCAGTATATAGATTATAAATTTTCTCTAAATTAACTGGGTCTTTAGGTGTACAATAAATAGTTGAAATTATTCCTCTATTTATTGGAAGTAAATGAGGAGTAAAGGTTACTGTAACCTTATTATTTGCCATGAAACCAAGTGTTTCTTCAATTTCAGGGGTATGTCTATGCCCACCAACCTTATAAGGAGCAAAATTTTCATTTAACTCTGCAAAATGACTAGAAAGAGTTAAGCCTCTACCAGCTCCAGTAGCACCTGATTTTGAATCACAAATTATTCCCTTAGTTTCAATTAAAGAATTCATTAGCAATGGCATTAATCCAAGTTCTATAGAAGTTGGATAACAGCCAGGATTAGCTATAAGCTTAGATTCCTTAATTTTTTCTCTATTAAATTCAGGCAATCCATAAACACTTTCTTTATGAATTTCAGGATGAGAAAAATCTTTCTCATACCAAAACTTATAATCTTCTTCATTTGATAATCTAAAGTCAGCACCCATATCGATGCAAATTTTTCCGTTTTCTATACATTTTGCTGCTATATCTTCACTTAATCCATGAGGAAGAGCAGTAAAGATTACTTCAGAATGTTCTAATACATATTCTATACTTTGGCACTTTAAATTAGCTTTATCTATGAAGGTTTTATAGATTGATGATATTTTTTCCCCCTCAAAAGATACAGAGCTTATTGCTGATACAGCTACATCTTTATGATTTAAGAGTATTCTAAGTAGTTCAGCCCCAACATAGCCAGTAGCCCCAATAATACCGACTTTTATCATATTATAGTCCCCCTTTAACTTCTTCTATAAATTTTTCTAAGGCATCTAACTGTATATTTACAGACTGAGAAGATGGACCACCAATAACATTTCTCTCTTCAACACATGTAAATAAATCTATTGCTTTATATACATCCTCTTCAAAAATAGGAGAGAATTTTTTTAGTTTTTCTAAGGAAAGGTCTTCAATAGCTTTATTTTCTTTTATACAATAAAGTACTACTTCTCCAACTATTCCATGTGCAGTTCTAAAAGCTTCACCTTTTTTTACTAAATAATCTGCAAGATCTGTAGCATTAGTAAATCCACCAGCAGCTCCTTTTCTCATGTTGTTTATGTTGACTTTCATAGTATTTAGCATACCTGTAAAAGTCTTAATAGAAAGCACGACAGTATCTAAAGCATCAAAAATACATTCTTTATCTTCTTGCATATCTTTGTTATAAGCTAAAGGTATTCCTTTCATTACAGTAAGTAGAGTCATTAAATCTCCATAGACTCTTCCAGTTTTACCTCTTATAAGTTCAGCTACATCAGGATTCTTTTTTTGAGGCATTATAGAACTTCCTGTACTATAAGCATCATCAAGTTCTATAAAACTAAATTCATTAGTACACCAAAGAATAACTTCTTCAGAAAATCTTGAAAGATGCATCATAATCATGGAAAGAGCAGAAAGTGTTTCTATAACATAATCTCTATCAGAAACTGAATCTAAACTATTTAAAGTGATTTTTGAAAATCCAAGCTCCCTAGCTACAGCAATTCTATCAATTGGATAAGTTGATGTAGCTAATGCACCTGATCCTAAAGGCATTTCATCAGTTCTTTTATAACAATCTTGTAAACGACCAATGTCTCTCTTGAGCATTTCACCATATGCAAGCAGATGATGAGCTAAAGTTATAGGTTGAGCTTTTTGCATATGAGTATATCCTGGCATTATAGTAGATATATTTTCTTTAGCTTTACTAAATATAACTTCTTGAAGTGACAGAATATCAGATATAATATCTTTTTGAGATCTCTTTAAATACATTCTTAAATCTAAAGTTACCTGGTCATTTCTACTTCTACCAGTATGAAGTTTTTTTCCACAAGGCCCTATATAATATGTTAGTGTTCCTTCTACAAAACTGTGAATATCTTCTGATGTTGGATCAACTTCAATAACCCCATTTTCCATGCGAGTTAAGATTTCATTTAAGCCATCTTCAATTTTATTGCTCGATTCCTTAGAAATTATACCTTGTTTTCCAAGCATTTTTACATGAGCTAAACTTCCTTCTATATCTTCTTTATACATTCTTGAATCAAATCGAATAGAAGAGTTAAAATCATTAACTAAATCACTTGTTCCTTTTTTAAATCGCCCGCCCCAAAGTTTCATTTATTTTTCCTCACTTTTTATTTTTGCATTCATTTTAGCTTGAACTACTATTGGAAGGCCAAAAAGATTAACAAATCCAGCAGAATCCTTTTGATCATATACAGCATCTTCACCAAATGTAGCATATTCTTCACTATATAATGAATATGGAGATGTCATACCAGCATTAACTACATTTCCTTTATATAATTTAAGCTTTACTTCACCAGTTACTGTTTCTTGAGTTTTCAATACAAAAGAATATAGTGCTTCTCTAAGTGGAGTAAACCATAATCCGTTATATACAATATCTGCAAATTTTAAAGCAATTTGTTCTTTATAATGAGCAGTTTCTTTATCTAGGCATAGCTCTTCTAAATCTTTATGTGCTTTATAAAGAATTGTTCCACCCGGAGTTTCATAAACACCTCTAGATTTCATACCAACTAACCTGTTTTCAACCATATCAGTAATTCCTATTGCATTTTCTCCACCTAATTTATTAAGCTCTTCAAGAAGTTTAACTCCATTCATTTTAACTCCATTTAAAGCTACAGGAATTCCTTTTTCAAAAGAAAGAGTAATGTATGTTGCTTTATCTGGTGCATTTTCAAGATTAGTAGAAAGTTCTAAAATCTTTTCATAGTTTGGTTCATTATTTGGATCTTCTAAATCTAGACCTTCATGGCTTAGATGCCAAAGGTTCATATCCTTGCTGTAATTTGTTTCGTAGCTAATTTTTATAGGAACTTTTTTTTCTAAAGCATAAGCTATTTCTTCTTCCCTTGATTTTATGTCCCATATTCTCCAAGGAGCTATTATTGGCATTTCTGGTGCAAATGCTTTTATGGCAAGTTCAAATCTTACTTGGTCATTTCCTTTACCAGTACATCCATGACAAATAGCATCAGCCCCTTCTTTCTTTGCTATTTCAACCATTCTTTTACCTATAAGAGGTCTTGCAAAAGAAGTACCTAAAAGATATTTTCCTTCATAAATAGCTCCAGCTTGAATCGTAGGAAAAATATAATCATTTACGAATTCTTCTGTTAAATCTTCTATGTAAATTTTCGATGCTCCTGTTTTTAATGCTTTTTCCTCTAAACCTTCAAGTTCAGATTTTTGCCCAACATTTCCCACAACTGCAATAACTTCGCATCCATAGTTTTCCTTAAGCCATGGAATTATTACTGATGTATCAAGTCCTCCTGAATATGCTAAAACAATTTTATTATATTTTTTCATTACGATAGCCCCCTTAAATAAAAACACTAATTTTTCTAACTGTTTATAATTATACATACTTTTTAATAAATATGCAATAATTATTCATAAAAATTGTATAGAATTTCGCTAAAAACAAATAAATATACATAATACATGATTTTTGCATTGCATATTATATGCATAATATAGAGGGATATATTAACTAATTAATATATTTAATTATTAAAATTATGAAACAGAATAAGTATATTTTACCTTTATATAGTTTGATATATATTATAGAAGGATATACTAAGAAATCTTTGGTGCATAATTAAAAGAAGTAATGTATAATTAGGTGAAAAATATTTGGACAAATTAGAACTATATGGAACTTTAAGGATATCTTAAGGGAAGAGACATATTAATTTAAAAAAAAGAGGGTAGTATTTGTAATATCTAAAAAATTTGAAGGAGCGTTATTAATGATAGAAGTAAAAGAAGTTTCAAAAGTATATAAAATGGGAAAAGAAAAAGTGGTAGCATTGAAAAATGTTTCTCTAAAAATTGAAAAAGGAGAATTTGTTGCAATAATTGGTCCTTCTGGATCAGGGAAATCTACCTTGATGCATATTGTCGGAGGGCTAGATTCACCTACAACTGGAAATGTGTTTATAGAAGGAAAGGATATTAGTAGATTAAAAGACAAGCAATTATCTAAATATAGAAATCAGAAAATAGGATTTGTATTTCAAGCGTTTAACCTTGAGAATAGCCAAACAGCTCTTGAAAATGTAATGATGCCATTGATTTTTGCTGGAGTATCTAAAAGAGAGAGAAAAGAGAGGGCTATGAAAGCTTTAGAACAGGTAGGATTAAAAGAATATATTAAGCATAAACCTAATGAAATGTCTGGAGGTCAGAGACAAAGAGTATCAATAGCAAGAGCCTTGGTTAATAATCCAGAAATAATATTTGCAGATGAACCAACAGGAAATTTAGATTCTAAAAGTGGTGAAAATATAATGCAATTATTTAATGAAATTAATTTAAAAGGATATACCATAATTATGGTTACACATAATTCGCTTGAAGCTAATAAAGCTAAGCGTGTAGTACAAATTATGGATGGCGAAATAATATCAGATATTATAAAAGAAGAGGAAATAGCCTTAGGAGGAGAAAGAAATGAAGCTTAAGGAGTATGTACTTATGTCTCTAAGAGATTTATGGAGAAGAAAAGGGAGAACTATTCTTACTTCTTTAGGGATTACAATTGGTACTTTACTTATAGTGACTATGATGGGGATTGGCATAGGATTAAAAGGTTTTATGGCAAGTGCTGTTAATGATGGAGATACTGCAAAAAATATTTCTATAAGTCCTCTCAAGTATATGACAGAGGAAGATGAAGAAAGTGCCAACCCAATGACTATGCAAGAAGATTATTTTAAAAAGCTTGATGATGAATTAATAAAAGAGCTTAAGGATACTGAAAATACAGAGTCAATAGTAGCCTCAATATCATATATGCCTAATGCTTTAAAATTTAATGGTAAGTTATATTCAGGAGATATATCTTGTGTTGGTTATAATGAAGGGGCAAATATTTATACAAGTGATGTGGTACAAAATATTAGACATGAAAAAGATAATAATG
This sequence comes from Clostridium sp. SHJSY1, assembly GCF_031626875.1. Lineage (NCBI taxonomy): Bacteria > Bacillati > Bacillota > Clostridia > Eubacteriales > Clostridiaceae > Clostridium > Clostridium sp. SHJSY1. The sequence goes on along the minus strand of NZ_JANDMF010000067.1, from coordinate 7,273 downwards.
AATTGAAACCAATTAAGTTAGGTAAAGAAATAGATGGGCCTAATGGCCAAGCTTTAATAGGAAAAGAACTTTTAAATAATTTAGGATTATCAGAAGAGGAAATATTAAATAAAGAGATTGAAATAGTTCCAAGTATATCAAATAAAATAAAAGCTAATGTAATAACTAAAAAGGTTACAATAGTAGGAGTTATTGATGAAAACTTTGAAAATGGGAAAAAGTTAGTATTGTCAGCAAGTGATGTAGCAGAATTGAAGGGATTTAGCACTTTGCAGAAAGATTATATGCAAAATAAGGGATATGATCAGGTGAAAGTGAAAGCCAAAGAGTTAAGTGATGTAGAAGGTTTAAGTGAAAGAATTAAGGATTTAGACTATTCGTATCAATCATCAATTGAAACAGCTAAATCAGTTGAAGATAGTCTTAGTGGAATAAACACAGCTTTCCTAGTACTTGGAATAATAGTATTAGTTGTTGCAGCAATAGGAATAGTTAATACAATGACTATGGCAGTTATTGAAAGGACAAAGAGTATTGGTGTTATGAAATCTGTAGGAGCAGATAGAGGCGCTATAAAGACAATATTTTTAGTTCAATCTTCATTAATAGGATTAATTGGTGGAGTGTTTGGAATATTGATTGGATCAGGAATAAATTCATTAATCCAAATATTTGCAACTTCAAAAATATCTGATTCAAAAGTAGACTTATCAATTACTATAGGACTACCTTGGTATTGGCTTTTAATAACTTTAGTTTTTGCAATGGTAATAGCCTTAGTTTCAGGAATATATCCAGCTAATAAAGCTTCAAGATTAGATCCAATAGAAGCGTTAAGAAGATAGAAGGGAAGGATAAAAATGAAATTATTAGATAAAATAAGTATGGCTTTTAGTGATTTGATGAATCGAAAAGTTAGATCAATACTTACTATTATTGCTGTATCTATAGGATCCCTTTTATTAGTAGCAATGATGGGGTTAGGTGATGGGATAATAAACAAAGTAAAAGATATGGTAAGTAGTTTTGGAGATACAAATATAGTACAAGTTATGCCTATAGATACAAGTAAGATGCAAGAAGCAGCAGAAAACAATTCTAGCATGCAAATAAAAGTAATTGAAGAAGGTTCTAAAGAAAATATTAATGCTTCTCAGAAAAAGGAAGCAGAATTTACTAAGAAAATATCAGAAGAAGATATAGAAAATATGAAGAACATGGATGGGGTAGAAAAAGTAGATGCAGTTATCAATGGAAAAGCAACTGGTCTAAACCTTGAATCTGGACAGAGCATAGATAGAAATATAACAGTTTTAGGTGTGAACTTAAAATATAATCATGATTATAGTGAAAACTTAGTAGCTGGAAACTCTTTAGTAAATGGAGAAACAGATATTTTAGTTGGAGAAAATTTTACTAGTAAATTAGGATTTAATACTAATGAAGGATTACTAGGGAAGAAGATAAAAGTTAAAGTAGAATATCCAAAGATGAATGGAGTTCAAGTAAAGGAGCCAAAAGAAATTGAATGTACAATAGTAGGAGTTTTAAATAAGAAAAAGTATTCTGACACTGTAATTATGGGGGATAAAAAGGCAGAACCTTTACTTGCCTATTTTACAGATAAAGAAACTTATATAAATGAAAATGGATATAATAGTGTAAATATATATGCTAAAGAAGGTATGAGTGTAGGTGATTTAAGTGCAAAAATCACTAGGGATTTTGGGTATCAAACATTTAGTATGGAGATGATTAATAGTATGTTAAATGTTTTAGGTACAGTAGTAAAAGGGGTACTATCTATAGCTGGAATAATAGTTCTTGTAGTTGCAGCTTTAGGGCTTGTTAATACAATTAGTATGACACTTCAAGAAAAGAAAAAAATGATAGGTGTAATGAGATCAATTGGTGGGTCAAGATCAAATATTAGAACAATATTTATATTCCAATCAATAATTCTTGGCTTAGGGGGAGGCTTACTTGGAGGAATATTATCTTCAGGAGGAATTCTTTTTGCTAATGAATATATAACTAAGAAGAGTAATTTTGTAATCTCATTAACGGGAAGCAATGTGGCTATATCTATAGGAATTACATTATTAATTTCAGTTATAGCAGGATTAATTCCTGCAAGTAGAGCAGCAAGATTAAATGTAGTAGAAGCAGTGGCAGAGGAATAAAAATAGTAATTATGGTAAATACTAAACCTACAACGTAATATTGTAGGAGGGATAGTATGACTCAGTTAAGTTGTTGTGCAGATACTTGTGGACATAACAAAAATGGCTATTGTTGCTTAAATTGTGTAGAAGTTGGAGGGATTAGTGCTGGGATTGCTGAATCAACTAGTTGTAATAGCTTTGTAGAAAAATCAGGATCATTTACAAATGATACACAATTACCAAGTCCATATTCAGATATTAAATGTGAAGCTGAAAATTGTATGTATAATAGTAATCATCATTGTGAAGCATATAATATAGATATGTCAGGTCATGCTGCTTCATATGTAGAAGATACGTTATGTTCAACATTTACTTTAAAATAAAAATAAGCTATCTTAATAAGAATGAAAAATTCTTATTTAAGATAGCTCATTTTTATTTATTTTCGTGTCCCTAAAAAATATTCTCTATATTAGGATTATGAAGATGTTTAATATTTTTAGCAAAGTTTTTCAATGAATTTACTGCAATAACTGATTCAGTATGATCCCTACAATCTATATAAAGAGATAGTTCAACAGCTTCATCCATTAAATTGTCAAGTTCAGTATGATTTATATATACAGAAGAAAGTAATTGGTTTTCATCTATTAAATTTATAATTTCATCAGTTTGAGAATAAGCTCTTTCCCAATCTTTATTATTGATTAATGCTTCTATTTCCTCACTGCTTTTACTTATGGTATCACATAACTTTATTAAGGCATTGTTTGCAAAAAATACGAAACAAAGTAAGGCAAGAAATATAAAAATTGACATTAATGTACTTTTCATTTTTTACACTCCTTTTCATAATCATCATAAAGTTGATATTTGAAATTTCCTTCTGTATCATACATAGCAATTAAAACATCGCTAATAGAGTTTAGGTTATGTCTCTTTAATAGTCTTTCAATCCATTCTTTATCTTTGTTTATAGAAGTTAATGAATTAGTATTAATTTTACCATCAGTAATTACTATTTTGGGAAGTAAAGGGGGCTTACTATTGGAATTACTAGTGTTATTACCACTGTTATTAGATGAATTGGGATTCTTAGAAAGAATTGATAGCTGTCCATTATTTTCAAGTACAGCGTATTGAATTTCTTCTAAATCAAAGTATCCTGCTAAACGGATTTCCTCCATTAGTTCATCTATATTAATTTGTTGCTTTTTTAAACCTTGATAATTAATTTTGCTATTATATACTAATATGCAAGGTTCCCCATCTATGAATCTTCTAACAAACTGACTTTTAAGTTCAAATAGAGAAAGAAGAGTTTTCATAAATAATAAAGTAATTATTGGAATGACACCTAATAATAGTGGAAATCTTGTATCTTGCATTGGAAGTGATGCCAGATCAGAGATCATAATAGTTATAACAAATTCGTATGGTTGGAGTTCACCTATTTGGCGTTTTCCCATTATTCGCATTACTATTACTACTAATGTATATAAAATTGCTGTTCTGATAAAAACTATAAACATAATTAAACACCTCTTAAAGTTATTATTTCTCAGTGTAAAAAACTATATTCCAATGCTGTTTGTCTTTGTGGGAGTAACATGTAGGTATATAATGGAATGAAAAGATAAATTTATGATAAAAAGCTATAGAAAGGAAATGGATATGGAAGTATTTAGGTTGGAATTAGGAGAAAATAATGTAATTACTGTACCCAAAGGAACTAATTTTAAGGAAGTAATTAATAAATATAAGAAAAATGAAGACATTGTTTTATGTGAACTTAATGGACATTATTATGAACTGTTAAAAGAAATCCCAAGTTCAGGTGATGTACACATGATTTCAGCAAATAGTGAAATTGGATGGAAGGTTTATTCAAGAACACTACAATTCATTTTTATTAAAGTTGCATTAGACTTGTTTCCTAATGCAAAAATAACAATAGAGCATTCAATATCAAAAGGAATCTTTGGAGAGATTCATAAAGAAACCTCAATAACAGAAGATGAAATAGTATTAATTAAAAACAATATGAAAAAGCTAATTGATAAAGATTTACAAATAAAAAAGATAAAGATGCATAAAAATGAAGCAATAAAAATATTTGAAAAGTATGGAATGCAGGATAAAGTCACTCTTTTAAGACAAATGGAATTTGAAGATGTATATTTATATGAATTAGAAGGAAGATATGATTATTTTTATGGACAAATGGCTTATTCAACTGGAATAATAAAAGCTTTTGATTTAATAAGATATGCACATGGTTTTGTATTAAGAAATCCAAAAGAAGATGATATAAATACTCTACCAGAATTTAAAGAACAAAAAAGCCTTGCAAGTATTTTTTATGAGACAGAGCAGTGGTTAAGGATACTTGGAATAGGGGAAGTTGGAAGTTTAAATGAAAAAGTAATTAGTAAAAATTTAAAAGATGTAATATTAGTTTCAGAAGCTCTTCATGAAAAGAAGGTAGCTAATATTGCAGATGCAATTTTGAGGAGAAAAGATGTAAAGGTAATACTTATAGCAGGCCCTTCCTCATCAGGAAAAACTACATTTGCAAATAGGCTTGGGATACAACTAAGAGTTAATGGATTTGTTCCTATATCTATCTCTCTTGATGATTATTTCTTAGATAGAGAGAACACACCTAAGGATGAGGAAGGAAATTATAATTTTGAGTCTATTTATGCCTTAGATTTAAAGTTATTCAATGAAAATTTAAAAACTTTGTTTAAAGGTGAAGAAATTGAAGTACCTTCATTTAATTTTAAAACTGGTATGAGAGAATGGCATGGAGATAAAATGAAGTTACCTAAAAATGGAGTAATAATAGTTGAAGGGATTCATGGTTTAAATCCAATACTCACAAGTGAAATTGATAGTAATAATAAATTTAAAATATATATATCAGCATTAACCCAACTAAATATAGATAATCATAATAGAATTGCGACAACAGATGTTAGAAAAATCAGAAGGATAGTTAGAGATTATTTATCTAGAGGATATGGAGCAGAAGATACTTTAAATATGTGGAAATCTATAAAAAAAGGAGAAAAAGAATATATATTTATATATCAAGAAGAGGCAGATGTGATGTTTAATTCAACATTAGTATATGAATTAAGCGTGCTTAAATCTTATGCCTTAAAGGAATTAGATAAAATTAAACCAGGAAGTCCTGTATATAATGAAGCATCAAGGTTAAAATCATTTTTGAGTTTCTTTAAAGAGATTGATTTTAAAGATGTTCCGGAAAATTCCATATTAAGAGAATTTATTGGTGGAAGTTGTTTTTATAAATATTAAATAAAGTTAAGTAGTTTTATAAAAAAACTTAATTTTAGAATAATAATTATAATCTATATTGATTTACAAATGACTTTTGCTTAAACTATAGTAAGGAATTTTAGGAATCACAAAGGAGAATGATTATGACAAGTTTAGGGGTTTTTGATATTTTAGGACCTATTATGGTAGGTCCATCAAGCTCTCATACTGCTGGAGCAGCAAGATTGGGGAAAGTTGCTAGATCAGTAGCTCATGGAGGAATAAAGGGGGTAAAATTTTTCTTACATGGTTCTTTTGCAAAAACTTACAAAGGACATGGAACTGATAGAGCTTTAGTGGCAGGTATACTTGGGATGGAGCCAAATGATATAAGACTTAGAGATTCATTGGACATAGCAAAAGAACAAGGATTAGAGATAGAATTTATTGAAACTGATTTAGGAGATGTTCATCCTAATACAGTAAAGTTTGTAATAAAAAGTGAACATGGAATTGAATGTGAAGTCATGGGATCATCAATAGGTGGTGGAAGTATTAAGATCACTGAAGTAAATGGAAATAATGTTGAGTTTACAGGAGATTATCCTACATTAATTATATCTAACATAGATGTACCAGGATGCGTTTCAAATGTTACGTCTATTCTTTATCATGAGGGCATAAATATTGCATTTATGAAGGTGTTTAGAAGTCAACGAGGAAAAGATGCTACTATGGTTTTTGAAGTAGATTATAAGTTAGAAAAGCATGTAATAGAAAAGATAGAGAGTATTGATTCTATAAGTAGAGTTATAAGCATAAATCCTGTTAAGGAGGGAGAATAATATGAAGATTGCAAAAAATGGTGAAGAGTTGTTAAAGATTTGTGAGGAAGAAAACATCTCCCTAAGTGAATATGCTATAAAATATGAAATGGAAAGTAAGGATATATCTAAAGAGAAGCTATATGAAAAGATGAAAAAAAATCTTAAAGTCATGATAGAATCTGCAAATAGTGGAATGGAGAAGGAAATATATTCAGTTAGTGGACTTATAGGGGGAGATGCTTACAAGATCAAAAGATATTTGGAGAGAGGAAATACTCTTATGGGAGAAACTATGGTATTGGCAATGGCCATGGCATTATCCTCATCAGAAGTTAATGCTGCTATGGGAAAAATAGTAGCTTGCCCTACAGCAGGATCTTGTGGAATATTACCTGCAGTTATTCTTACAGCAGGTGAAAAGCTTAATAAAAGTGAAGATGAATTACTTACTGCACTATTTGCAGCATCTTCAGTTGGGATGATAATTGGAATGAATGCAACATTATCAGGAGCAGAAGGTGGATGCCAAGCAGAATGTGGGTCAGCATCAGCTATGGGAGCAGCAGCTGTTGTAGAAATGATGGGGGGAACACCAAAGATGAGCTTAGATGCAGCAGCCATAGTTCTTAAAAATATATTAGGATTAGTATGTGATCCTGTAGCAGGATTAGTTGAAATACCTTGTGCAAAGAGAAATGTATCAGGAACTGTAAGTGCACTTAGTATAGCTGATTTAGTTATGGCTGGAGTAGATTCAAAGATACCATTTGATGATGCTGTTTCAGCTATGTATAAGGTTGGAAGATGTTTGCCTGTATCATTGAGAGAAACTGCAGATGGAGGTGTAGCTATAACAAAAACGGGAATTGAACTTAAGAAAAAGGTATTTGGAGAAGAATAAAACTAATTAAGTAAAAGGAGCTGTCGCATTAGCGGATGAATATCCGTTAGCGATAGCTCCCTTTTTGAACTAAATATCATTTTCTTATA
>NZ_JANDMF010000066.1:0-24994 GCF_031626875.1 Clostridium sp. SHJSY1 | reverse complement strand
TTCATGAATAAAATTTATATTTAGTAAAAAAGGATATATCATATTGAAGTTTTTTCACTCCAATCTGATACATCCCCTTTTTTATATTCCTTAGTAATCTTATAATTATTTCCATGAGAAAATATGTATTTATATTCGATATAATTTACAAGTATTTAATATATTGGGATAGGTTTGGTTACCATATATATGGTGAAGAATATTACCATACAAGAATATATATTCTTAGGTTATTAAAGATTTTTGGCATTAGAAATATGATCTACATAGATTTTTCTTATACTTGGATATTCACCAAGACCCTTAAGAACACATTCTACATAAAATCCTTCTGCTTCTAGTTGAGTTTTCCATGAATCTTCATCAGAACTAGCCATATCATTTATAGCATGATCTCCTGCAACTACCATAAGAGGCATAAGTATAACTTTCTTAGGTTTAAAGGATTTTAATGTATTTAAAATTATTTCAAAGTTTGGATAAGACTCAACAGTACCAATAAAGATATTATTATAGCCTTTTTCTTTTACCATATAGTCTAAAGCTGCATATGTAGAATTTGAATGGTGTGTAGTACCGTGTCCCATACAAATTAAAGCTTCATCTGATTTAACATAATGAAACTCATCAATAACAGCTGTAACAACTTTCTGATAATCCTCTGTAGTGGTTAGAAGAGGAGTACCTAATTTTACTGAATCAAAATAATGTTTATATTTATGTAAAGCTTCAATCATTAAATCATTTTCCACACCATTTATTATGTGAGTAGGTTGAACTAGCAAATCTTTAATACCATCTTCTCTCATTGCTTCCAATGCTTCAGATACAGTATTTATTTTAATACCATCTCTTTTTAAAATTTTCTTTATAATCATATTGCTTGTAAAAGCACGATAAACTTTATAGTTTGGATAGTTATTTTGTATATCATCTTCAATTGCTTTAATATTTTTTTCTCTTGTGTCATTATAGCTTGTGCCAAAGCTTACAACAAGAATTCCTTTTTCATTAATGTGTGACATAATTGCCTCCTATGTTAGTTAATATTTTCAATATATGATTGAAGTGTTTCTAGTGTTTTAGGAACTGGAAGAGAAGAATCTAGTATGTTTTTGCTGCATAGATTTTCAAATAGTTCTAAAATCACAGGCTTTTTCAAATTAGTTTTTAGTAAAAGTTCTTTATCTTTAAATATATCTTCAGGAGTATCTTTTCTTAAGATAGTTCCTTTGTGAAATAGAACTACTGTATCTGCCCATTTAAATGCATGGTCAACATCATGGGTAGAAATTATAACAGTTATTCCTTTATCACTTAATTTATTAATAATACCATAAATCATATCAGTATGTTTAGGGTCTAAAGCTGAAGCTGGTTCATCTAATAAAATTACTTCAGGTTCCATAACTAAGATATCAGCAATAGATACTTGTTTCTTTTGTCCACCACTTAAATTATGAGTTGGTTTTGAACGAAAAGGGTGTATATCTAAATCTTCAATTATATTTTCAACCTTTAAACGAGCTTCTTCTTCATTAATTCCTAAGTTTAATAATCCAAAGGATATTTCTTGAAAAATATTTGCGGAAAATAATTGGTTATCAGGATCTTGAAATACAATTCCAACTTTACTTCTCAAGTCAAGAAGACCCTTCCTTGAATAATTTATAGGTGAATTATTAAAGAATAAGCTTCCAGATTCAGGTTTATGTATTCCATTTAAACAAAGAAAAAAAGTAGATTTTCCTGATCCATTAGAGCCCATAACTGCAATTTTTTCTCCTTTAGAGATTTCAATATTAACATCCTTTAGTGCTTTTGAACCATCTTCATAGGTATAACAAAGATGTTCAGTTTTTATAATAACATTATCCATAGTCTGATTCTCCTTGAAATTTATACTAATATAGCAATAGCTAAAATAAATACTTCAATTAAGATTACAACTAAAATATCTTTTTTACATATATCATAAGTTTCATTTAATACATGAATTTCTCCATTATAGCATCTAGATTCCATTGAATCATAAAGCTTGGAAGCTTTTCTAAAGGATCTAATTAATAGTACAGAAAGCATTTGACTTATGCTATATAATGAAGTTTTAAAGTTTTTATTACTTAATCTAGATTTTTGTGAAGTTTGAATAGTTAGTGCAATATCTAGTAGAACAAAAATATATCTATAAATCAATAACATTAGTTCAATTATAATGAATGGGCAATGAATTTTTTTAAAAACACTAAGTAAATCTGTAAAAGGTGTAGTTAATGTTAAAAAATATAAACAAGAAATAGAACTAATGGCTGTAAGAATTAAATTTATAGTAAGAAATAGAGAATTACTACTTATAGCTAGATAATGACTTCCAATTTTCAATGAAAATAAATCTAATGGATATGTAGTAATATTAAATAGTATCGCAATTGAACTTAGGAGTAAAAATAAAAGAGGAACAGCTAAAAGTTTTAAATAATAAGTTAGAGAAATATTATTATAAATCAAAGTAATTGTTCCCATTAAAACTAAGGTAATTAAAGATACAATATTTGAACGAGCTATCACACAAATTAAAAGAATACCAATAGAAAAAAATGATTTAAGACTTGGATCTTTATAACGTAAATTTGAATTATATGCTAGTTTATCTATTGTTATCATTTTTATTTTCCTTTGCTAGTTTTGCTCGAGTCCTTAGAACACCTAAACCATAACCTAATATACCAGCGCCAATAGCAGCTTGAAGGCTGAATAATAATGATTCAGTTTCAGATCCAGGAGGTTCTAAAATAGGTGATGCCCAAGGCTTATAAGAAGGATTAATTTGAGATATAGTTTCTTCAGCTAAATCATCAGAGCCAGCAAAATCAGAATTTTTAACTAATATTAATGGAACTGTAGCAATAAGAATACAAATTAAGAGTAATATTATAATAGTCTTTTTTTTCCTCATTAATTTATACCCCCATTATTAAAATATCCAAGTTCACTAAGTTCAGATTTTGCGTAACTTTCAAGTCCCATTATGACAATAACAGTTAAAATTCCTTCAATAATAGCTAGTGGAATTTGGGTAATAGCAAATATACTCATAAAATTAATTAAGGATGATATAAATCCACCAACTTCTGATGGATAAGCAAGTGCTAGTTGAATAGAGGTAATACAATAAGTAAATAAGTCTCCTAAACATGCAGCTAAAAATATAGCAACCATCTTAGGCATTTTTACCTTTATTGATACTCTATAAATTATATAAGATAATATAGGACCAGCAATTGCCATTGAAAAAGTATTTGCACCTAAAGTTGTTAATCCACCATGAGCAAGTAATATTGCTTGAAATAGTAAAACTATTATACCTATAACACTCATTACAGTTGGTCCAAATAATATAGCTCCAAGACCAGTACCAGTAGGGTGAGAGCTGCTACCTGATACAGAAGGTATTTTTAGTGCAGAAAGTGTAAAACAGTAAGCACCAACCATAGCTAAAATTAAAAGTGTCTTTCTATGCTCATTAATAGTTCTTTTTATTGAAATTAGACCTAGTAATAAAAACGGAATACATAATGCACCCCAAAGTATGCAATATACAGGTGGCAGATACCCCTCCATTATATGCATAGCTTTTGTGCTTTGCCCAAAACCAAAAGTTATAGATATAATTATTGATAGCAATAAAAAGCTTTTTTCTTTTTTATTCATATAATTTCCTCCCTTTTTAAACGAAAAAAATCGCCCTTTGGGAGTATAAAAAGGCGTAACAAAATAGAGATGAACTCTATTCCATTATACAAAGTTATACTCCGTAACTTTATATAGTTGCGTATCAATAGGCAGGTCTTCTGACTTAGGCTTCAAAATAGCAATCTATCTTCCCATTATTAACAGTGATATATTTGACTACTACTATTCCATTACAGCGGCGGGACCGTATGGGATTTTCACCCATTTCCCTATTATCTCTATCTACAAAATATTATAGATGAGCACCTATTGATATTAAATTGTCCTATAAATTCTAGCATTAATACAGACAAGCGTCAATATTAGGAAGTTTTTTATTCTTATTTACTAAAATGTGATATTTGTTCATAATAGTACTTATAATAAAAGTTAATTTGGGAGGTAAGTATTTTGAAAAAACTTATTCATGGTGGAGATATATATAGTGAAAGAAATATTGATATGATTGTAGACTTCTCTGCTAATATAAATCCCTTTGGGTTACCAACTTCAGTAAAGGAAGCTATAGTAAATAATATAGATAATTATATGAATTATCCTGATCCATTATGCAGAGAATTAAGACAAGCTATAGCTAAATGTGAGTTTACACAAGTAGGCAATATTATTTGTGGCAATGGAGCAGCAGATATAATTTTTAAAGTAGTTCTTGCATTAAAGCCAAAAAAAACTTTATTAATAGCACCAACTTTTTCAGAATATGAAGAATCCATAAGATATATAGATGGAGAAATTAAATATTATAATTTAAAAGAAGATAAGGATTTTAATATAGAACAGGATATTTTAGACTATATTACACCAGATCTTGATATGATGTTTATTTGCAATCCCAACAATCCAACAGGTATTCCAGTTAAGTCAAAAGAGATGATTAAAATAGTTAAAAGATGTAAAGAAAATCATGTTATTTTAGTTGTAGATGAATGTTTTATAGATTTTCTAAAAGATGAAGAGCAATATAGTATTTCAAAATTTATTGAAAATTATAAAAATCTTATAATATTAAAAGCTTTTACAAAAATTTATGCTATGGCTGGAATAAGACTTGGGTATATGCTGTGTTCAAATGAAGGAATTTTAGATAAGATAAATGGAATTGGACAACCTTGGAGCGTTTCTACTGTAGCTAGTAAATGTGGTGTTGCTGCTTTAAATGAAGTGGAGTATGTAAAAAAAAGTAAGGAAAATATAGAGGGAAATAGGGAATACTTAATTGGTAAGTTAAAAGAACTTGGATTTAAAGTATTTAATTCAAAAGCTAATTTCATTTTCTTTAAATCAAAGGATAGAAACTTAGATTCTAAACTAGAGGGCCAAGGCATTTTAATAAGATCATGCAAAAATTATAAGAATTTAAGTGATGAATTTTTTAGAATAGCTGTAAAAAGTCAAAAAGATAATGAGTATTTAATTAGTTGTTTAGAAAATATAGGGAGCAATTTAGATGTCGGTAATAATGGTTGTAATTGATGGAGCATTAAGTTCTGATTATAGTGTATGTGAAAATATCAATAAAATTAAATTAGCTGGAATGATAAATAATACTCCAAAAGGAATGGAAACTAATAGTCTAACTTGTATAATGAATCTTTTAAAGATGCCTAAAGAAAAAATTCCTACAGGAAGGGCATATTTAGAAGCTATTGCAATAGGAGAAAAAATTGAAGAGAGTGATTTAATACTTAGATGTAATAACATAAAAATAGAAAAAGGTAGATTAATATCTTGCAATGAAATTATGAGTAATGTAATGGAAGACAAGAATTATAAATTAATAGATATGGGAAGTTATAAAAATTTGCTTATAGTTAAAGATGGAAGAAAGTTTTATAAATCATTAAAAACATTTCCACCTCATCAGAATATAGGTAAAAGAATAGAAGATATAATTCCGAGTTCTGGAAACATAGAGTTTACTAATTTTCTAAAAGATTTAATCTATAAATATAATTTATATCCTTGGGGAGAATCAATAAAAGAGAATTTTCCAAGTTTCTATAATTTACATAATATAAATGGAGCTATGATTTGTAAAACAGAAATAGTTAAAGGTATTGGAAAAGCTATGAATATGTATACTCCTGATTTGTTAGGAACAACAGCAGATATAGATACTGACTTAGAGATAAAAGCTAAAACAGCATTAAACTTATCTTTAAAATATGATTTTGTATTACTCCATATTAATGGGGTAGACGAAAGTGCACATAGGAGAAATATTAATGAAAAGCTAGACTTCATGAGAAAAATAGACTGTGAAGTCATTGGTCTTTTGATGAAAGAGTTAGATAAGGATAGTTCGCTTATAATAACATCAGACCATGGTACTAGTGAAGAAAGTGGTGCACATGTAAATACTTTTGTAAATTTTTATATTTATAATGATAATATAGAAAAAACAGAAAAGTGGATAAATACTTACTAATTCGTGGTAAAATGAACGATATTTTCATAGCATTAAAGTTAAATCATAAGACAATAATATTATTAAAATTGATTAGGAGGAATAATATTATGAGTCATAAAAAGTCAAGACAACAACAAAGTCAAGAAAGTGGAGGAAGCTCTGTTGCTAATGAAAGTGGAAATAACCCAAGAAAGAGTAAAAAGTCTGGGAAAAAATCAACAAGTAATGAAATAGATGATTAATTTAGGAGGAATAATGTTATGAGTCATAAAAAATCAAAAAATTCAGCTATTAATAGTTCAGCTCAAAATGTGGATACTGCATCTACTGGAAGTACAAGTGGAAAAGATAATAAAAAGAACAAAAAATCAGCAGTAAACAATCAATGGTCATAATTAAATGAGAGTGGAGAATTGAAAATGTTATATTAAATTTTCAATTCTCCACTAAATTATTAATATATATTCTATTAAAAAGTCTTAATTATTTGCAACTCTTTGTAATTCTGTTGTGAAAGCTAACAATTCTTCTATACTAGCATTAGTTTCTTCAATTGCAGCAGATTGTTGTTCTGTACTTGATAAAGTTGAATCTGCAATTTCTAAAGTCTTCTTTACAGAAGATTGAATTTCAGCAGTAAGATTTACAATTTGCATAGCTGTTTCCTTTGAATTATGAGATAAATTTCTAATTTCAGTAGCAACAACTCCAAAACCTTTTCCAACTTCACCAGCTCTAGCAGCTTCTATGGCAGCATTAAGTCCAAGCATTTTTGTTTGATCAGCAATGCTTTTTATTGAATCAAGGATTGTATTAATTTGTTCAGAAACTTTTTGAACATTTACAATTTCATTGTTTAAGGTTTGCTGATTTTCAGTAACAGTAATAGAGGCTGATGATAATTCTTCCATGGTTGCTGAAATTTGAGAGAAGCTGTCATTAATTTCACCAGACATATTCTTTACAATTGATTTATTATATCCGATTTGTGATAGAGAATTTGCAACTATGTATAACACTTCAGCTGCAGCTGTAATATTTTTTTCTGTTGTTAGCTTAATATCTTTAACTGCATCAGTATATGCATCTTCATTTACACCTATTTCTTTAGCAGTATTTCTATATAATTGTTCTTCAGGCTTTTTAGTTAAAATTTGTCCACCAAGTATTGTTCCTATTTGAGTTCCATTTACCATAATAGGAGCTGCAAAGTCTATAAGACCTGCATGACAAGTATATATATAAGGTTTTCCTGTCTTTGCAGCTTCTTCGCCACCTTTTTTATGGGATTCAGCACAACGATTAGTACCAGTTTTTGTAGATTGGGTAAGTTTAGCACAAAAATTAGTATAAGAACTTGGTTTAGTAACGGGGGTGCCATTAATGTCTACAGTAACACTTGCTATATCCATACTCTCAGCAAAGTTATCTTGAAACTTTTGTAAAATATTTATGTCTATAACATCTTGAAGTCTAATTTCTGATAAGTTTTTTGAATCATTTTGGTTCATATGTTTCCTCTCTTTCAAGTTATAGTTATTTATATTGTATTAAATTAGTTAATAAGTATTTGTGGTTACATAAAAAATAAGTTGTAAAAATAATAATAGAGAAGTGATTTTAATTAAATACAAAAAACACAAGAAATAAAAGGGAATTATAGGATTTAGACGATAAATAAATTATATAAAGTATTTTAAATAAACTCAATATATAAGTTTTGATAAAGTTTCTACATTTTACTATAAAGTTTCTTTGCTGCTAATACAGGAGATATATTTATTATTTCAATTAGACTTTGTATTATAATTTTAGCAGTTCGCATCCCCCCTAATAAAAATAATAGAAAATTGTGAAATTACTACAATAAACAATGAATTTTATGAATTATAGATTATATATAGCAAATAAATTAAGTTTGTGCATATTTAAAACATTGTCATAGTAGGATATACTAATATTATATGTATTTAAAATAAAGTGAAATTTTACATGCTAAGGAGAATGTTAGATATGAATAATGTACAAAAATTAAGAGAAGTAATGAAAAAATACAATTATGATTACTATATAATTCCAAGTGCTGATTCGCATCAAAGTGAATATACACCTGAATATTATAAAGGTAGATCATTTGTTTCAGGGTTCACAGGTTCTGCTGGAACTTTGTTTGTAGGAAAAGAGAAAGCGTTTTTATGGACTGATGGAAGATACTTCATTCAAGCAGAAAAAGAGTTAGAGGGTAGTGGCATAGAACTTATGAAGATGGCAACACCTGGTTATCCTACATTAGATGAATGGATAAAAGAAAATGTTAAAAAAGGCGAAGTATTAGCATTTGACAGTACTGTTATATCATCAAATGAATTGAAAAATTATAGAAAAATAGCTGAAGATACTAAGTTTGAAATCAAAATGGAAAAAGATTTGTTAGAAGAAGTTTGGGATAACAGACCAGGGATTCCAAAAGAGAAGATTTTTATTCATGAAGTTAAGTATTCAGGAAAGTCAACATTAGATAAGCTTACAGAAATAAGAAAAGAAATGAAATCTTTAGGTGGAGAAAATTATATTCTTACATCATTAGATGATATTGCATGGGCTTTTAATATAAGAGGAAATGACATACCATATAATCCAGTAAGTTTAGCTTATGCAATTATAACAGATAGTGAAGCTGTATTATATATAGATAATGAAAAAGTATTAAAAGATGTATACAAGGAACTTGTAGGACAAGGCGTTAAAATAAAAGAATATGCAGAGATATTCGAAGATGTAGAAGCAATAAAAAATACAGTAATAATTGATCCTACAAAAGTAAATGCTAAAATATATTCTTTAATTTCAAAAGAAGTAAAAATAATAGAACATTTAAATATAACTACATCATTAAAAGCTATTAAAAATGAAGTTGAAATAAAGAATATTGAAGTATCTCAAGTAAGAGATGGTATAGCTATGGTTAAGTTCATAAAATGGCTTAAAGAAAACATAGGTAAAACAAAAATTACTGAAATTTCAGCAGCAGATAAACTAGAAGAACTTAGATCAAAGGGTGAAAACTTTAAAGGGCTTAGCTTTAATACTATAGCAGGTTATAAAGACCATGCAGCTATGATGCATTATTCAGCTACAGAAGATAGTCAGTATGAATTAAAGGCAGAAGGAATGTTACTTGTAGATTCAGGGGCACAATATTTAGATGGTACAACTGATATTACAAGAACTTTTGTATTAGGTAAATTAACAGAAGAGGAAAAGAGAGACTTTACTCTTGTTTTAAAATCTCACATTGCATTAGCTTCAGCAACTTTCTTAAAGGGTGCAACAGGAGAAAACCTAGATACTTTAGCAAGAAGACCATTATGGGATTATGGAATGGATTATAAGTGTGGCACAGGTCATGGTATAGGATTCTTCTTAAACGTACATGAAGGGCCTCAAGGATTTAGACAAAAAGGAAATACTACAGTTCTTCAGCCAGGAATGATAGTAACAGATGAACCAGGTGTTTATAAAAAAGGAAAACATGGAATAAGAACAGAAAATGTAATACTTATTAGAAAAGTATCTAGTGATGAGGAAATGGGAGAATTCTATGATTTCCAAGCTATAACATATGCACCTATCGATTTAGAAGGAATAGATGTTACTATGCTTACTGCTAGTGAAAAGGAATGGCTAAATAATTATCATAATATGGTTTATGAAAAGTTAGCTGGACACTTATCAGAAGAAGAAAAAACTTTCTTAAAAACAGTAACTAAAGAGGTATAGCGGAGAAAGATGTTTGGTGTTTTTAACTAAGCACTTAAGTGAGGTAAGTCAATGAATGATAGTAAGAAGTTAGACAGATTAAAATTTTTAATATTTGTGGGAATTATAGTAATAGCACTAATTATTGTTATTATTAATTGGAAATTTATAAGAGAACTTAGAGTTGAGAAAATTGTACATTTTATAAAGGATAAAGGACAATATGCAGTAGCCATATATCTACTGATATATGCTATAAAACCAATTATGATTTTTATACCTAGTAATCTTTTAGTAATAGTTAGTGGAATATTATTTGGACCAATAGAAGGGGCTATTCTATCCATTATTGGATTTGGAATATCAGCTGCTATTGCATTTATATTAGCTAGGTTTTTAGGAAAGGACTTTGTTCAAGGTGTGCTTGGAAATAAATTAATGAAACTTGATGATAATATGAGGAAAGATGGATTTAGAATCCTATTCTTATTGAGATTAATACCAATAATGCCCTATGATCCACTAAGCTATGCTTGTGGGTTTACAAATATAAAATTTAGTTCATTCTTGGCAGCATCAGTGCTTGGTGTTTCTATTGAAACTATATGTTATTCTTTTTTAGGAAGAAACTTTAGAAATCCATTTTCTTTGAAGTTTCTTATACCAATAGTAATAATAATCTTGATAACAATATTATCAAGAAAAATGGTCAATAAAAACAAAAAAGAGTTTAATTAAATTTAGAGCCACTAATTAAAGAAAATAATTTAATAGTGGCTCTTTCCATTTTCACAGTTAAATTTATATAATAATAGTATAAATAAGAGCAAAAAACACAGAGAGGTATAAAAATGGACAAAATAATGAGATCAGTTTGGGCAGAAATAGACCTAGATGCTGTGAAATATAATATTGAAAATATTAAAAAATTAGTAGGAAATAAGGAAATAATAGCAGTAGTTAAAGCAGATGCTTATGGCCATGGAGCTATAGATATAGTACCAACCTTATTAGAAAATGGGGCTTCAAAACTTGCAGTTGCTATGGTTAGTGAAGCTATGGAGCTTAGAAATAATAATATTAATGCTCCTATAATGATATTAGGATATACCCCTTTAGAATATGGTGAATTATTAATAATTAATAATATAGAACAAACTGTTTATGACTTAGAATATGCAGAAAAATTATCAGAAATAGCATTAAAACTAGGTAAAAAAGCAAAGATTCATATAGCAGTAGACACTGGAATGGGGAGAATAGGATTTCTACCAAGTGATAAAAGTATATATAATGTTTGTAATATAGCTAAATTAGAAGGAATAGATTTAGTGGGTATATTTACTCACTTTGCAACTTCTGATGAGGAAGATAAGGAATATACTTATAAGCAATTTTCTGAATTCCAGGAGTTTAATAAAAGACTTTTAGAGAATGGAATTAATGTTCCATTAAAACATGTATCTAATAGTGGGGCGATTATAGATTTGCCAGAAACATATTTAGGGGCAGTAAGAGCAGGAATAATACTTTATGGATATCATCCATCAGATGAAGTTCAACAAGATAGATTAGGTTTGAAAAATGTTTTAACTTTAAAAACAAAAGTTTGCCATGTAAAAGAATTAGATGCAAATATGTATGTAAGCTATGGAAGAAAGTTTAAAACTAACAAAAAAACCACTATAGCAACAATACCTATAGGTTATGCAGATGGATATTCAAGACTTTTAAGTGGAAAAGCTAAAGTAATAATAAATGGGAAATTTGCAGATGTTGTTGGAAGGATATGCATGGATCAGTGCATGATTGATGTTACAGATGTAGGAAATGTATCTGTAGGGGATGAAGTTATTTTACTTGGTGAAGATGGAAACTTAAAATATAATGCTGATGATATGGCAGAGGCTATGGAAACTATAAATTATGAAATACTTTGTATGATAAAGCAAAGGATTCCTAGAGTATATTTAAAAGATGGGCAAATAGTGAATATAAGAAACTATATATAATAAGAAACACAATACATCATAGAAAATAGTAAATGATGTATTGTGTTTTTTAACTATAGGATAGATATATTATAATCTTTAAGCCAAGTATTTACTTGAATTAAATAAGCTATAAGTTGAGGGCCTGTCATTAATTGCCCATACCAAGGTGTTTTATATGATGATCCTCTAGTTCTGACTATTTCTTCAATTTTAGCTTTGTCTATCAAAGGTAATATAGGAGAATTTGAATCATTTAAAATATTATTCATTTGAGAGCACACATAGTCTGTATATATTGGATTATGAGTCTTTGGATAAGGACTCTTTTTTCTGTAGATAATTTCTTGTGGAAGTATTCCTTCAAGAGATTTTCTAAGGAGACCTTTTTCCCTTCCATTTAGTAATTTGATATGGGATGGGATGTTAAAAGCATAGTCAACTATCTTATAATCAGCAAAAGGAACCCTTACTTCAAGAGAATTTGACATACTCATTCTATCTTTACGATTAAGTAATGTAACCATAAACCACTTTAAATTTAGATAGAATAATTCTCTCATTCTATAATCTTCTTTTGATTCATTTTCTAGGTGGGGAACTTCTTTTAATGTTTTATGATATTGTTCTTGTGCAAAATCATGAATTTTAAGATGTTTTAAACCCTTATTTAATATAGAAATTCTGTCCCCTATAAATCTAGACCAAGGGAAAGTATCTGCCCATTTCATTTCAGGATTTGTAAACCATGGGTAGCCTCCAAAAAGTTCATCAGCACATTCACCAGATAAAGCTATGACAAAGTCTTTTCTCACTTCTTTGCAAAATAAATACAAGGAAGAATCCACATCAGCCATTCCAGGTAAATCTCTTGCAATAGTTGCTTCTTTTAAAGAACTAACTAAGTCTTTATGATTGATTGTAACAGTTCTATGATTTGTACCAGAAAATTTAGACATTTCTACTGCCCAATATTGATCAGAAGTAGGTTGAAAAAGTGATGATTTAAAATATTTATCATTATCTTCATAATCTATAGAGAATGTTGTTAATATTTTATTTTTCTTTTTAAATTCTGTAGAAGTAATTGCTGATATAGCTGAAGAATCAAGTCCTCCAGATAAGAATGTACATAGTGGCACATCACCTACTAATTGTCTTTTTATAGCATCTACAAGAAGCTCTCTTGTATGGTCTATTATTTCTGCTTCACTTTCTAAGGTTTCTTTAGCAACAACTTTCCAATATTCTTTTTCCTTAATACCTTCAGGAGTTACTATTACGTAATTTGCAGGTGGAACTTCTTTAATTCCTTTAAGTACTCCACTTCCAGGACAAACAGCTGGTCCAAGAGCAAATAATTCTGTTAAACCATCTTCATCTATTGAAGCAGTAACTAAAGGATGAGCAAGTAATGTTTTTATTTCTGAGCCAAATATAAATGTATCATCTTTAATTGTATAGAATAAAGGTTTAACTCCCATAGCATCACGTGCTAAAAATATTCTGTTATTTTTTTTGTCAAAAATAGCAAAAGCAAATATTCCATTAAGCTTATCTATGCAATCAATTCCCCAACACATATAGGAAGTAAGAAGAACTTCTGTATCAGAATAAGAATCAAAAGTAAATCCTTCTTTAATTAAATCTTTTCTAATATCTTCAGTATTATATAATTCTCCATTATAAACTAAAACATATTCATTGTTTTCTTGTTTTTTTATCATAGGTTGTAAACCACCTTTGGGGTCAACTACAATTAACCTTCTATGACCTAATAGAACATTTTGAGATAAGTAATGGCCAAAAGCATCTGGACCTCTCTTACTTAAAGTATTTACCATGTTTTCTATAATAGGTCTATCATTTAAAATATTTTTTTTAAAATTAATAAAGCCTGCAATACCACACATTTAAATTTCCTCTTTTCTTATAATTTAATGAAATTAGCAATATGATATAAAATATGATTTTACTATGAACATAGTTACAGGAATGGTTTTAGAATTTGCTAAATAAGGATTAATATAAGTAAAAGTAATAATAATTAAAATATTGACAAATAATAATTATTATTTAATAATATAATAAAATAAGTTTAAAAGGGAGAAAATGATATGGAAAAAGTTTGTATTTGTAGAGGAATTTCAGATGAAAAGATAATAGAAGCTATAAAAGAAGGTGCAACTTCATTTTTAGAAATAAAAGAAAAAACTGGTGCAGGCACAGGTGGATGTGGTGGAATGAGATGTAAAAATAAAATAGAGATGTTAATTATGCAAAATAAATAACTAAAAAACTTTCTTTTAGTTACATTACCTCAAAATTTCATTGATAAAGACATTAGAATAATTTATAATAATATATATTTTAAAATACATAAAATGTTAGAAAATTTTAAGGAGTACATTATGAGAGCAGTTTACAAGAACCCAAGAGAATTAGCAACATGTTTAAAGGATTTAGTTGACTTATATCAAGATGACTTAATGAGTTATGAAAAGTTAACAGAAAAGGTACTTAAAATAGTTGATGCAAATGAGGTTTATAAAAATGGTCATGTTGAAAGAAAATTATTAATAGTATTAGGAGAAGAAAGAGAAGAAATAATAAATAAAATTGTAGAAGAAAGAGCTTAGCATATTAAAGCTATCTTGCAGCTATAATAAAAATTCTGGATGTTGTATACAAGAGAAATCTAGGATTTTATTAGAAATAGCGGTAAGATAGCTTTTTTTTTGTATACAAAAAGTGGTATAATTAATGTGGGAACATTTACAGTTATGTAAAGATTGAATAATTAAAGAAAATTATAGGAGGGGGAATAAAAAATGGGAGGAAAATTGGGAAATGAAAAGGAAACAAGCACAAGATTTAAAGGGATTAGTAGTATTAACAAATCTCTTAAGTGGAAACTAATATCTACATATATTCTTATAGCATGTATACCAATATTACTTATTGCTATATCAACATATGTAAATAGCAAAAGAACTTTAACTGATAAAGTGTCACAGTTATCTGGGAATATATGTTCTCAAACAAAAGTAAGTATAGATAATTACTTATATGAAGTTCAAAATGCATCATCATTAGTTTTTGCAAATGATGATATTATGGTTTTTAATCCAACAAGTAATCTGGATCCTTATGAGAAGCAACAAAAAACAAACAATATTCAAGAATACTTATTGTCTGTTAGTCTTTTGCAAAATTTTAATGATTTTGCTTTAGTGTATGGAGATGGAAGCACAATAGGAAAGATAAGTGAAACTACAAAAAAGCTATATGATATGAAAAATTTATATGGAGAAATAAAAGAAGAAGTTAGTAGCAGTAAGAGCAAAGGAAAGTGGCTTACTGGTAAGAATGAAAATTATAATTCATTATATTATGTCAAACAAGTAACTGATAGTACTATGATGATTACTTCAATATATACAAATGAGTTAGATGAAATTTTTGATAAATTAAATAGTAATGGAAATGTAACAAGACTTTGTAATGAAGATAATATTATTTATTCAACTAATGACAATGAAATAGGTCAAAAATTAGATGGAGAAATAAGTAAAGAGATAAAAGATACTACAACAAAGACATTTGAATCAAGTAAAAACTTAGTAGTTTATAATACTTGTGATAATGGTTGGGGATTAGTAAATGCAATTCCAACAAATTATATTTATAAAGAAATAGGAACAACAGGAATCTTTACAGTGATAATAGCCATAGTGTGTATGATTTTATCAGGATTATTTGGTGTTTATTTTGCTAGAAAAATATCAAATCCTATTAAAACTCTAGTTGGTAAAATGAAGCAGGCAGAAGAAGGAGATTTAACAGTTAAAACTGATTTTACGGGGGAAGATGAAATAGGACTTCTTAGCAGTAGTTTTAATATAATGATAGATAGGATTAGAAGATTAATAGAAGAGACTAAACATGTTTCTAAGATAGTAATAGATGAAGCAGATGCTATAAAGAGTATGTCTAGCCAAACTTATAGCATATCAGAAGGAGTTTCAACTGCTATGGAAGGAATAGCAACAGGAACATTAAATCAAGCAAGTGAATTAGAAAAAACAGTTTCAACAATGGATAAGCTAGCTGGAAGCATTAATAACATTATTTCAAATATATCAAATGTTACAAATATATCTAAAGAAACAACTCATATTGGAGATGAATCCTTAAATATAGTAAAAAGTCTTCAAGTTAAAACAAGTCATACAAATGAGATAATGGATGAAATAACTACTAATATAAATATTTTAAGTGAGAGCATAAAAGAAATTGAGCAGGTAATAAAACTTATAAAAGGAATTAGTGAACAAACAAATCTATTATCATTGAATGCTGGAATAGAGGCAGCACGTGCAGGAGAAAGTGGAAGAGGTTTTGCAGTTGTAGCTGATGAAGTTAAACAACTTGCAGAACAGTCAAAGGAATCTACAGATAGTGTTTATAAGGTAATTAAAGATGTATATAATAAAGCAAATGCTGCAATAACACTTATAGATAATTCTAAAAAGGTATTTGCTGAACAAACACAGGCTGTTGAATATACTAATAATTCATTTGCAAATATAATAAGTTCAACTAAAAAGATAACAGAAGAAATAAATAATATTCAATCTTTAATGAATGAAATAAATACTCAAAAAGAAAAAACTATAAAATCAACCAATAGTATCAAAATGATTACTGAAAATTCATCAGCTAATACAGAGGAAGTTTTAGCAGCAACTGAAGAACAAACAGCTAATGCAGAAAATTTAGAAGGACGTTCAAATAAATTAAGTGAAGCAGCAAAAGGATTAGAACAAGCTATTAATAAATTTAGGGTTTAAGGTGTAAAAGGGGGTATAAGACAATGATTAAGAAGATAATTAGTTTAGGATTAAGTTCTATTATGATGCTTACCTTATGTGCTTGTGGAAAAGCTAATACTAAAAGTCAATCAGAGCAAGTAAGCATAAGATTTTCATGGTGGGGAACTGAATCTAGATATGATAAAACTATAGCAGCAATAAAATTATTTGAAGAAAAAAATCCTAATATTAAAGTTAAAGCTGAATTTGGAGAGTGGACAGGCTTTAAAAAGAAAATGAATATGAAGATAGCAGGAAATGATGAGCCAGATCTTATGCAAATAAATTATGATTGGCTTGAAAACTATTCAAAAGATGGAAAAGGATTTTATGATTTAAATAAAGTATCAGATACATTAAAACTTGAAAATTTTTCAAAAGAAGTGTTAGCTTATGGAACAAAAAATAACATTCTAAATGCAATACCTATAGCAACTAATGCAAAAATACTTTATTACAATAAAAATGTTAGTAATGGGTTTATTGAAAATAAATATAATACATGGGATGATTTAATAGCAAGTGGAAGCAAGGCCAATGGAGATAAATATCCTTTAGATCTTGATTCATTCAATGCATGGGGATTGGGCATGGCTTATGTACAAGAAAAGACCGGGAAAAATTTCATAAACGAAGATGGTAGTCTTGGATTTACACAAGGAGATATACAAGAATTATTAACTTTTTATAAAAAGTTAATTGATAGTAAGGTAGTTCCAGCAACAACTCATAAGGATGATAATTCAAACTTTAATAATGGTAAAGCAGGAACAACTATATCTTGGTCTACAGATGCACAAAAAATGCAATCAGGTACAGAAAAGATAAAGGGAGATTTATTTAGTGGAGCTTTTCCATCAACAGTAGGTGGAAATGCTATAAGTTATGTTAAACCAGCTATGTTATATACCATAAGTAAGAATACAGAGCATCCTAAAGAGGCAGCAATGCTTATGGATTTTATGCTTAATGATGAAGCAGCAGCAAAAATACTTGGAATTGATAGAGGAATTCCAACAAGCACTACAAGTTATAAAACTTTAGAAGAAAGTAATGTATTAACAGGATTGCAATATGAATCTAGTAAGAAAGAAGAGAAAGCAAAAGAAACTTTAATTAGTCCATACTATGAAAACACATTGATCAAAAATGAGTGTGAGACAGCTATTGAAGAGATAACCTACAATAAATCAACACCAGAGCAGTGTGCTGTGAATACGTATAATAACTTACTAAAAACCTTAGAATCAATAACTAAATAACTAAAAGGTAAAGGAGCTATAAGAAATCTATATCTTATAGCTCCTTTTATTGAAATTAAGCCTTTAATAAATCAGATTCTATTTCATTCATGATTTCCTTAACAGTTGATATCTTATCTATTTTATAAGCATTTTCACCACAGAATATTAAACCTTCATCTAAATTTCCATTAACAGCATTAATTAATGCTTGTGTTATACAGTATGGAGTATCTGCAGGATTACAAGGTGTTAAACAATTAAAGCATTTAGAAACTTTAATTTTTCCAAGTTTAGTTTTTTCAACAAATGGATTTAATAAAGCTCTACCTGGCATACCTACAGGACTTTTAACTATAGAAACATCTTCTTTTTTTGCATTAACATATGCTTGTTTAAACTCTATTGATGCATCACATTCTTCAGTAGCAACAAATCTTGTAGCCATTTGTACTCCATTAGCTCCAAGTTTTAAATATTTAGCTACATCAGTACCATCAAAAACACCACCAGCTACTATCACTGGAATATCTTTTGAATACTTTTCAGAATATTTTTTTACTTCTTCTATAATATTGACAATTGTTTCATCAAAATTTTCTTCTTCTTTTTCTAAATTGTCTGCATTAAAGCCTAAGTGACCACCAGCTTTAGGTCCTTCAATAACAACCATATCAGCTGTAGTTTCATCGTGCTTATCCCAAAGTTTTAATATAACCTTAGCTGCTTTAAGTGATGAAACGATTGGAGCTATCTTAACTTTAGAATCTTTAACTAACTTAGGAAGCATGGTAGGAAGTCCTGCTCCCGATATTATAATATCAATTCCAGAATCTACAGCAGTTTTAACATATTCAGCATAGCCTTTTGTAGCTACCATTATATTAACTCCGAGAATTCCATTGTTACATTTTTCTTTAGCAAGTTGAATTTCTTTTTTTAATGCTTTTAAGTTAATATTTAAAGAGTCATTCTCAAAGTTATCTTCTCTAAAGCCTATTTGTGCAGAAGATATAACTCCTATACCACCAGCATTTGTTACTGCAGCAGCTAAATTTGAAAGTGAAACACCAACACCCATTCCACCTTGTATTATTGGAAGTCTAGAAGACAAATTACCTATTTTTAATGGATTAATAATCATATATGTTACATCCTTTCCTTTGACTATAAAATACTTTGACGCTCAAAATATACTAATATTATAAAATATATTTACATACAATACAACTAAATTAAAAATAATAGGAAATGCTGTTAAATAATTTGTTGACAGTTATTTTTAAACATGTTACAATAAAATACGTCTTAGGGGTATGGCTCAATTGGTAGAGTAGTGGTCTCCAAAACCATTGGTTGTGGGTTCAAGTCCTACTGCCCCTGCCATAGAAGTATCTAGATTTTTATCTAGATACTTTTTTTGTATTCAAAAAAGAAAATTATTTTCCTGAGTATTATTTTGGTTATTATGGAGACATAATATTCACTAATTCATCATCCAACACTGGTATCATTTGAAAGTATGAGACATTAAAAGAATTAAAAATATCATTATAAAAAGTGGTTATTTTTCCAATCATTAATTTGAATATAAATTTGAATAAAGGAAAATATAATAGTGTAAATTGATTAAACAAAGACGTTAAATTAATTTACAAACCGTAAGCCTAAGGAGGGATTAGCAATGTCAAATAAAGCATTAATTCCAGAATCAAAGAATGGTTTAAGCAAGTTTAAAAACGAAGTAGCTCAGGAGCTAGGGGTTCCATTTTCAGATTACAATGGAAATATAAGCTCTAGACAATGTGGTTCCGTAGGTGGCGAAATGGTAAAAAGAATGGTCCAAGAATATGAAAGTAAGATAAAGTAAACACCTACTAACCTTACTAAAAATTAAGGAAAATCATTTATGGGAAATTACACCACCAGAATGTAAACCTATATATTCTTGGTACTGGGAGGATGACAGTAGTCATCCTCTTCTTTTTTTACTTTAATAGTACAACCTTTCTTTTATTTAAGTATAGATTATGTTAAAATGGGAACGAAAGTTCGAAGGATAAGGTGATAAAATGAGAAAGGTAAAAATACTCCATTCTGCTGATCTTCATTTTGATACTCCATTTAAAGAAGTAGGAGAAAAGCAAAGAAAAATAAATAAAGAGGAATTAAAGGAAGTTTTTATAAAAATAATACACTTTTGCAAAGAAAAATCTGTTGATATATTTCTCTTAGCGGGGGATGTTTTTGATAATTTTACCCTAAGTAAGGAAACATTACATTTTATCGAAAAAGCTTTTAAGGAAATAGAAGATACAAAAGTTTTTATAAGTCCAGGTAATCATGATCCTTATATGAACAATTCATTCTATAAGTTAATAAATTGGCCTGATAATGTTCATATTTTTACATCTAAAATAGAAAAGGTGTATATAAAAGAGTTAGATGTAAATGTATGGGGAAGTGCTTTTGTAGATAAATATATTAGAAAATCTATTATGACTGATTTTAATGGAAATTCAAACAAAATAAACTTGATGGTTCTTCATGGAGAAATATCAAGTTCAAGTGATGGTAATGAGTATAATCCAATTACTCTATCAGAAATATCAAAAAGTGGAATGGATTATATAGCTTTAGGGCATAGACATGGGTTTAGTGGAATTAACAAAGAAGGAGATACCTATTATGCCTATAGTGGAAACCCCCAAGGAAGAGGATTTGATGAATTAGGTGATAAAGGAATAATTTATGGATATGTTTCAAAAGGAATTGTAGAGTTAGAATTTATTAAAACTTCAAAGAGAAATTATGAAGAAGTTAAAGTAGATGTTTCAAATTCTTTTGGGTATGAAGAAGTTAAAAATATAATTTTAAATACAATAGATGAGAATAATAGAAAAAATAATTTGTATAGAATTATTTTATATGGAGAAATTTCAGAAGAGTTTAATATAGATGAAAAAGTTTTAAATGAAAAGATAAGTTCATATTTTTATTATTGTAAAGTTGTAGATAAGACATCAGTTAAATTGGATATAGAGGAAATTTCAAGAGGATACTCTGTAAAATCTATATTTGTAAGAAAAATTCAAAAAATGATAGAGGAATCAAAAACAGAGGAAGAGAGAGAAATTATTAAAATGGCACTAAAGATTGGCATGAGCAGCCTTACCCAAGGGGAGGTAAACATGGATGATTATTAAAGAATTAAGGATAAATAGTTTTGGTGGTATTGAGAATAGAATTATACATTTTCAGAGAGGTATGAATTTAATATATGGTGAAAATGAAGCAGGAAAAAGTAGGATAGAAGCATTTATAAAAATTATGCTATATGGAATGACAGCTAAAAGAGGAAAAAATGAAGGGGATAGAAAAAAGTACTTACCTTTTAAAGGTGGACAAATAAAAGGTGAATTAGTAGTAGAACATAAAGGTAGAGATTATTTAATTAAACGAACTTTTGGAACTACTAAAAAAGAAGATTCCTCAATTATAATAGATTATTTAACAGGACAAGAAGAAAAACATATAAGTAAGGATGAACCAGGTAAATATTTTTTAGAAATAAACAAGTCTACATTTGAAAAAACATTATTCATAGGACAACTTGCAGTTTCATTTACAAAAGATAAAGAAGAAGAAATTATGGATAAGCTTACAGCTCTTTTAGGATGTGGAGAAGATGAAGTTCCAGTTGCAAGAGCTTTAGAAAAATTGGAGGGTATAAAGAAAGAATATGTAACAAGTAGAGGAGTTGGTTCTTTAGATGCTTTAAAGAAAAAATATTCAGTACTTTTAGAAGAGCGTTATGAAGGATATAGTCTTTCAGAGCAAAATTTAGATTTAGAGCATAGACTTTTAGAAGAAAAAGATAATAGACAAAGGATAAATGAAGAAATAGAAAAACTTGAAATATATAAAAAATATCTAAAGAAAGTTAATCTTCAAAAGGAATATAAGGATATTAGTGAATATCTAAAGAAATCTGAAGAACTAAAAAAGGAAGAAGAAGAGATAAAAATTGGTTTAGGAAAAGGTAATAATAATATAGATGAAGCATTTATAGATGAGCTAAAAGAAGAAAATAGAGAATACTTAGCTTTATTAGATAAAAAAGAATTACTTAATGAAGAATTATTAAATTACAATATGAAGTTAAAAGATAATGAATTAGAATTAGAGAAATATAGGTTTCTAGATTTATTTGGAGATAATATTAAAGAGAGACTTATAGAGATAAAGTATGAACAAAAAAACCTAGAGGATAAGCTTTCCTATATGAAAGGAATAAAAAATTCAATAGAATCAGACAGGAGAGAACTAGAAAATAAAAAAGCTTCTTTAGGAAATATATTAAATTTAAAAGACATAAAAGAAGATATAGAAGAAAATTTAAGTTTATATGATATAAAATTACGAAGTATAAAATCACTAGCAGAAAAAGAAGATAGAAAACATGATATAAATGCAGAAATAAAAAATGAAAATATGAAATTTTTTACAGGAATTATTTTAGTAGTTTTAGGCTTAATCATGACTTTCCTAGGTATGCCTTTAGTTATTTTGGGGATAGTGTCTTTATTTATTGGAATTGTTATGGTGTATTTGAGCAATAATAAGAAAAAAATGTTAAGTTCAATAAAATCAGATAATGATAATATAGAGAAGCTAACAAAAGAAATACATGATATAGAGGTAAAGTTAAATTTTTATATGAAAAGATTATCTATAAAGGATTATGGAATGTTAATAACATCTATAAAAAGGTATTCTATTTACAAAGAATATGAGGAAAGAGTTTTAGTAAGAATAGAAGAAAAAGAAAAAATAATTGATGAAGAAGGATATGAGACAACATTTAATAAATATAGAAAAAATAATGATATGGTAAATTCTCTTATTGGACTTTCTTCTTGTAGGGATTTAGATGAAGTACTTGAGGCAATTAATATATATGCAAAATTAAAGGATGCAGTAGAGGCTATTGAAGAAAAAAAGTTGCAATTAGGAGAAAATATAAATTCTGTTAATAAGGGTATAGAAGATAGAGAGAAAAAAATTAAAGATAAGTTAAATATAATGGATTTAGATTTAGGAAATTTATTAGATCTTGAAATTTATATTAAAGAATATAAAGAAAAAATAAGAAAGAGAAATGAGATTCATGCAAATTTAGTATCTATGGAAGAAACCTATAAAGTCTTATTAAAAGATAGAGATATAAATGAAATAAAGGATGAGTTAAAGGACATAATCAATGATAGTAATCAATATTCATATCAATCAGAAGAAGAAATAGAAATAGAAGAAAAGAAAAAGTCAAAAGAGCTAATTGAACTGGAAAAAACTATAAAGGATTTAGAAAATAAAATATCTACTAGATATATTGGAAAAAGAAATCTAGTATTAATTGAAGAAGAATTAGAAGATGTTAAGTTTGAGATAGATAAAGATGATAATAAAGTGAAAGCTATTGATATAGCACTTAACACATTAAAAGAATCATTTAGTGAAGTACGTAGAGAAGTTGGACCAACTTTAAATAAAAATATAGGAGAAATTTTTAAAAAGCTTACAGGAGAAAAGTATGAAGAAATTAAATTAGGGGATAATTATGAGATGATGGTTCGAGATGAAAATAATTTGTTTGGTGGAAACTATTTAAGTAATGGAGCATTGGATCAGCTTTATTTATCATTAAGATTAGCTTTAATAGAATTATTATTTAAAGATGAAGAAAGTCCTATTATATTAGATGATGCTTTTGTACAATATGATAATAATAGAAGAAAAAAAGCATTACGATTACTTAGTGAAAAATTAAAAGGACAAGGGCTAGTATTTACTTGCCATACCTTGGAAAAGGAAATATTAGATGATAATGACATTGAGTACAATCTTATAAGTATGTAATAATTTATTGACAATGTCCACCTTAAGTAATAGAATAATGATATAAATGAAAATGCGAATTACATGCAATTAGAGGTGGAAGATGAGAAAAATCATATCAAAATTATTAATAATTATGACTATACCTATGCTATTTATTGGATGCCGTAAAGATACTGAAAGTGAAGGAAATAAATTAAAGGTTGCAGTATCAATAAGTCCATTAAGGGAATTTACTGAAATAATTGGGGGAGATAAAGTAGATATCTATACTGTAGTAAAAGATAATATGGAACCTCATGATTTCGAGTTTGGACCATCTGATAAAAAAGCTTTAAGTGATAGAAAGTTATTTATATACAATGGATTAGGACTTGAAGGCTGGTTAGAACAAGCAGAGGAAGGGAATAAAGATACAAAATTAGTTAACGCAAGCAAAGGCGCAGATGTGATTACAGATAATGGTGTGGAAGACCCACATGTATGGTTAAGTTTAAAAGAAGCTATAAATGAATGTAATAACATAAAAGAAGCTTTAGCAGAAGCAGATCCTAACAACAAAGAATATTATGAAGAAAATTATAATAATTATAAAGAACAATTAAACTCATTATACAATGAATATTCACAAAAACTTATAAATATAAAAGGAAAGACATTTGTGACTAGTCATGAAGCTTTTGCATATCTTTGTAGGGATTATGGATTGAATCAAAAAGCAATCAAAGGAATTTTAGATGAAGATGCTGAAACTACATTCAAGGATATGGAGAATTTAGCTAATTACTGTAAATCGGAAAATATAAAAGTAATTTTTTCTGAAGGTAGTGAATCACAAAAAGATTCAGATACATTAGCAAAAGCTATAGATGGAAAAGTTGTTCCTATATATACTCTAGAAACAAGGTTAGAAGGTAAGAGTTATATAGAAGCCATGAAGGATAATTATGAAGAAATATATGCAGAATTAAAGTAGCATCTCGTAAGAGATGCTTCAGACCGTTGACAAAAGAGATATTTTCATTCCTGAAAATATCTCTTTTGTCTTTACTTTATAAAAACATATAA
>NZ_JANDMF010000065.1:0-25468 GCF_031626875.1 Clostridium sp. SHJSY1 | reverse complement strand
TTTTAACTTATATAATCTGTTCAATTTTCAAAGACCAATTTGTTTGTCGCCCTCAAGCGACTTTCTTATCTTATCACCTTAGCAAAACCTTGTCAACAACTTTTTTGTTTTATTTTTTACAAACATTTTGTTGTTTTTGTTTGCCTCAGCAACGAGATTAATCTTACCACATATTGTCCTTATTCAACTTGTACAATTCATCAAATATCAACATTATTATCCAAATAATCATTTTAATTTATATTTTCTTCTATTTTCGTATATTGATATGCTAGGATAGGTTTTATTACTTTTTTAGAATATTCTTTCTATTTATGTAATTTAAGCTCAAAACATATATAAATTATATTGAAATTTTGTGTTATACTAAATTCGGGTGATATATTATGAAACAAATATTAAAAAATACATGGAACGAATTTTTAGGAAATGAATTTCAAAAAGATTATTACATTAAACTACATGATTTCTTAGTTCAAGAATATACAACAAAAACAATCTATCCAAATATGCATAATATTTTTAATGCTCTTCACTATACTGATTATAATGATGTTAAAGTTGTAATATTAGGTCAAGATCCTTATCATGGACCTAACCAAGCTCATGGATTAAGTTTTTCAGTACAGCCAGGTGTCCCTTTACCTCCATCATTAAAAAATATTTTTAAAGAATTACATAGTGATTTAGAATGCTATATTCCTAATAATGGATACTTGAAAAAATGGGCTGATCAAGGTGTTTTACTTTTAAATACAGTTCTTACTGTTCAGGCTGGTAATGCAAATTCACATAAAGGCAAAGGATGGGAGATATTCACTGACAAAGTTATATCTGTTTTAAATGAAAGAGATAATCCTATAATTTTTATATTGTGGGGAAATAATGCTATAAGCAAAAAAAGTTTAATTACTAATAAAAAGCATCATATACTACAATCTGTGCATCCAAGTCCACTTTCTGCTAGCAGAGGATTTTTTGGAAGTAAGCCATTTTCTCAAACTAACAACATATTAAAATCATTAAACATAGAGCCCATAGATTGGCAAATTGAAAATATATAAAAAAGAATGAGGTGTTGCAAAATGGTTTTTTTAATCATTTTAAGCAACCCCCATTCTTTTTTTAATATAATATAGATTTTATTAAATATATTTTATACAAAGATACGTAACACCATACCTAAAACTACCCAAATAACTGTTAATATCCAGAACAGTGGAAATGCAAATCTAACAAAATCTGCAAGTTCAGTATGATCTGCCAAATCACATGCTAGATAAATTTGTGGTTGTGCAACTGGTGAGACCATAGCTCCTATATTCATCATTAATGCAAGTACAACAAATTCAGTTGGAACTCCAAATTTATTACATATTCCTGCAATAATTGGAATCAATGCATAGTACCATGTATCATTTGTGAATACAAACATAAGTGGTGCACCTATTAGAGCTATAATTATATATACCCATGCTCCAAGTCCAGTAGGAATAATATTAACTAACACATTAACCATCTGATCCATCATTCCGCTTTCTTGTAAAACACCAACTACAACTCCTGATAATAATACAGCTGGAGCAGTTGGATATAATTCTGCTGCATATTTACTTAATAATTTATTTTGTAGTTTTAAATCACGATAATTCATTGCAAGTGCAAGTACTAATCCTAAAGCAAACATAAAGTAATTTGGAACTTTCACTACTATTAATCCAACAACAACTAATATTGTTAATATAAGATTTGGTAAAAACATCTTAGGACGTGATAATTCAGTTTCTTTAAAAGCTTCTTCTAAATCACTATTATCCAATTCTCCCTCTGCAAGTCCTGCTCCTTTTTTCATTTGAATTTTTGCTAAAATAATTGCAAGCATTATAAGGACTACAAGATAAGCAATTTGTATTGGAATTAATTTTGAAAAAATAAAGTTTGGTGCATTGTCTATAGATTTTAATAAACTTGCTCCTCTTAATGTTCTTGCATTCCATGGTAGTATATAATCAAAACACATCCCTGCTGAACATAAGAATAGCAATACCTTTGGATCCATTTTTAACTTCTTATATAATGGAAGTAATAGTGGTATAGTAATTACATATGCTGAAATAACTGAACCATCTATCTCTATTATTGTTGGAATTATAACTGATATTATAGCAAGAGTTATAGGCTGTAATTTTGTATGCTTCAAAAGCCATTTAACTATTGTATTAAAAAGTCCTGTATCATCCATCAACTTAAAATATGGTAATGAAAATAGCATAATCATTGTTAATGAAAGTGTCATATCTAATCCTTTCGTAACATATTTTGCTATATCATTTAAAGATGAACCTATTAATATTGCTCCAATAATAGGTACAACACCAAATGCTAACAATGTACTAACTTTCTTTTTTAATAATAGGTACGTAATTATTATCATCATTGTAAAACCAATAAAAGCTGTATATGTCATTTTTTATCCCCCAATATTTGCACTAATTTCAACATCTTTTTTCGAAAACGTTTTCACAAAATGTGTTTTTTAGTACATTTTATTTATTTTAATTTACTTTTCTATTAACATTTTCAATTTATTATTTTTTCTTAAATCAATACACAGATATGATTATAGGAAAACTATACTGTGTATTGATTTTAATTATCTTATTAATGCTGGTTTCTTAGGATTAAACTTCCAACTAGGAATTAAATATTGCATTGCTTTTGCATCATCTCTATCATGACTATCAAGTTTGTTATAAAGAGTATTCGCTGCCATAACTTTTTCCATATCCAATTTAATACCAAGTCCTGGTCCCTTAGGCACTTCAAGATATCCATTTCTAATTTGTGGTGTATTTTCACATAAGTTTTGTCCATCCTGCCAAATCCAATGTGTATCAAGTGCTGTTGGATTACCTGGTGCTGCTGCTGCAACATGAGCAAATACAGTTAATGTAATGTCAAAATGGTTATTTGAATGAGATCCCCAAGTAAGACCCCAATCATTTAAAATTTGTGCCATCCTGATACTTCCATTCATTCCCCAGAAATGAGGGTCTGCAAGTACAATATCAACAGACTTAAGTGAAGCTGCATGATAGAATTGTCTCCAATCAGTCGCAATCATATTAGTTGCTACAGGAATATTGGTTGCATTTTTAAATTCACACATTATTTCTCTACTACTATATCCACCTTCAGGTCCACAAGGATCTTCAACATAAGTAAGAATTCCTTTCATATCTTTACATAACTCAACTGCTTCTTTAAGACTCCATGCACCATTAGGATCTATATTAATTCTTCCATTAGGAAACTGCTTTTTAAGTGCTCTGATTGCATCCATTTCCTTTTTGCCTTCTAAAACTCCACCTTTTAGCTTAAAATTTTTAAATCCATACTTTTCTTGTAAAGCTATGGCCTGTTCTACAATTTTATCAGTAGTAAGCATTTCATTACGACGTATTTTAAACCAAGAATCAGTACTATTGCTTTCATCTAAATATTGCAGATTTTTCGCTTTATTTTTATCTGATACATAGAAAAGATATCCTAATGTTTCAATTTTATCTCTTTGTTTTCCTTCACCTAATAATTCACACATAGGTAGTTCAAGATACTGACCTAGCAAATCTAGTAATGCACATTCAATTGCCCATTCAGATTTAACAACAAACTTAAGCTTACTAATATCTAAAGTCTGGATTCCTTCACCATCATCGCCTTCTACTTTAGTAGCACCACTGGCCACTTTGTGAATATTGTTTAAAATAGAACGATATGCTCCTACTTCTTTACCTACAACTAATGGTATACAACTTTCTAAAGCCGCACATGTATAATCTCCACCGTGTATTTCTCCAACTCCAGTATGTCCTGAATTATCAATCAAAATCACAAGGTTTCTTGTAAAAACTGGTTCATGTGCTCCACTTAATGTCATTGACATACTATCATATCCAGCTACAGGTATTACCCTCATATCTGTAACTATAGGACTTCCTGTTTTTTTCATAATATTTTTTCTCCTTTATTTTTTAATAATCTTCAACTATAAAATCATTGAGTAGTGTTCTATCCAATTCTTAATTTTAGTATACCGTTATACGTTTACAAACTCCAATTCATAAATATAATCACATCAATCACATTATCTAATACTTCATAAATAATATAAATCTCTAAAAACCAATAAAATTTCTACTTCAATATATATAATCTATAACCTTTAAATGATAAGATAGTTGTCGTAAAAGGTAATTAATGTTATTCTCATAAGAGATAGAATAATGGTAATTAATTGACAAAAGAGTCATCAATATAAAATTTTTGTGTAAAATTTATATGACAACTCTTTTATCAAATACTGATACAACATTCAGTATAAAACTACAATTTTATAAATAAGAAATGGAGATATTTATGGATATTAAACATTTAGAATATATCATAGAAATTGCGCAACAAAAAAATATGACTAAATCGGCACAGAATCTTTTTGTTTCACAATCCTCTTTGAGTCAATATCTTTCTAAGTTAGAAGCTGAACTTAATACTCCACTATTTAATAGGACTAAAAACGAAATGACACTTACTCCTGCTGGTGTCTTGTATGTAGAATCCGCAAAAACAGTAATTCAAATAAAAAAGAAACTATACCAAAATATAAAAAACCTATCTGGTACTGGACGTATAAGTGTAGGAATCACCTCTCAATGGGGACTTAATATGATTACTAACATTATTTCAGAATATAAGAAATCCTTTCCAAACATTATCTTAGAAATTATTGAAGATTCTGTTCCTTCAATAAAAAGAGATATAAATTTGGGTAAAATAGACTTTGCTATTATGTCTGTTAATACATTAGATGAGCTCTCAGTTAACTATGTAGTGCTACGTGAAGAGGAAGTTGTTTTTGCATTACCAAATACTCATAATTATTGTCTAATTCATAAAAATGAATCAAATCAAATTATCACATCAGAATTAGAGGAAATTTTTAAAACTGATAGTTTTATTTTGTCAAAAAAAGATTCCACAATACGTAGTATTGCAGATAACATTTTTAAAATTAGTAATTTTTCTCCTGATACTGTCTGCGAATTAAATAGTATGGCTGCTATAATAGACATGGTAGCAAAAGGTGTTGGAATTGCTTTTGTTCCAGCCTCCTGTGCTAAACCTAATAAAAATATCAGTTATTTTTTCTTTTCTCCCAAACTATATCGCTACAATGTTTTAGCATATAGAACAAATCTAGTAATAAATGAGGCTGAAAATATATTTATTAACTATGCTAAAAATTATCATTTTCCAGAAAAATAATAATAAATATATAAAAAGAGGACGTCACAAAATCACTTTGCAACGTCCTCTTTTTCCTGGTGGCTCGACCAGGAATCGAACCAGGGACACGAGGATTTTCAGTCCTCTGCTCTACCGACTGAGCTATCGAGCCACATCTACCTGGCAACGTCTTACTCTCCCACACAGTCTCCCATGCAGTACCATTAGCGCTATAGAGCTTAACTTTCCTGTTCGGAATGGAAAGGAGTGTTTCCTCTATGCCATTATCACCAGATACAAATAGTATTATATCTATAAACTTAAATTATGTCAAACATTATTTCTATAATTTTTTATTAATTTTACATATAACACAAACAATCAAACTTTATCTACATATTAAAATAATGGAACTAGAAAAATTTCTCTAGTTCCATATCTATTTTTCTTATTCTAAACAAAGTTCTTTAAATATTTACTTATTAATTCTGCATTCATAGGTTCACATTTAATATCTGTACCTT
Organism: Clostridium sp. SHJSY1; assembly: GCF_031626875.1. Taxonomy (NCBI): domain Bacteria; kingdom Bacillati; phylum Bacillota; class Clostridia; order Eubacteriales; family Clostridiaceae; genus Clostridium; species Clostridium sp. SHJSY1. The sequence continues at coordinate 19,658 of NZ_JANDMF010000065.1, read as the reverse complement.
CTAAAGCTTTATCTGTGTTTGTAGTTTCTAAAACTGGTGCCATTTCACCATATCTACTTTCAAAGTTTTCACTTGGATTCTTTTTCACTATCTTGAAAAGAGATTCTAATAACTTTAATGGATGTTCACTACCTGATTTGAATAAATTTTCTTTCCAAGTAGCATAATCAATACCTTTAGTTTCATAACCACATTCGTTAACTATTCTTCCTAATTCATTAATAGGAATATGAACACTATTCAATAAATTATAAGCTTTTCCATATGATTTTCCTTGTCTTGAAATATATATTATAGCTTCAGCTATATAATCAACTTGAGTCATGTGTATTTTCATATCTATATCTGGATAAGTTTTGGTTTGCATCATAGCTTTAATTGTTCTACTAATTGAATCACTATATTTCCATATTCCTGTTTTATTATCCCCAGTTATTTCTCCTGGACGATATATAGCTGCTCTTAAGCCTCTCTCTCTTGCAACATGTACTATATTTTCTGATACCCATTTACTTTCACTATATGATAGGAAATATCCTGTGCAACTTGAAAGTGGATCATCTTCTGATACTCTCTTCTTAAAATGACTTGTATTATCAAAAACACTATATGATGATATATAGTTATAGTACTTTTGCTTTCCTTGACATGCAAAATCAATAGTTCTTACAGTTCCTAATACATTAGTATCTTTTAATCTTTCATATGGATATATAAAATTAAGTATTGCTCCATTATGATATACAGTATCTATAATTTTAGTAAGATGATTGTACTTTTCTTCTTTTATTCCTAATAATGGCTTATCAAGAGAACCTACTACTGGAACAATATATTCCTTATACTCATCTTTCCACAACTTGTAATATTCTAAATTTTCTTTTAATCTTCTAAATCCATCTTCTTCATTCTTTGCTCTTACATGACAATAAAGTTTTGCTTTAGTCTCTGATATTAGTGTATTAATCAAGTATGCTCCAACAAATCCAGTAGTTCCAGTTATTAGTACATTCTTCATTAGAGGATTTTCAGTTTCATACTTTTTAGGTCGAATGCTTTCATCTAGCCTAACTTCATCATATAAATAACTCTTGTCTTTTTCTAATAAACTTACATCTTCTCCACTTAAAGTTTTATCAATATATTCTCCTACCTTTTCTATTGTTGGATTGTCAAATATAAATGATATTGGAATACCTACAGAAAACATATTTTCTATACTAGTAGTAAGTCCTAATACTTGTAATGAATCCATTCCTAAATTTAATAAGTTATCTTTAATTCTTGCTTTATAGGAAAATTCTTTATTAATAATATCCCCTAATGCTTTTTCTGTTTCTGTATTATATTTTATAGGTTCATTATTTTCTTTTAAATTATCCTTTTCTCCCAAATCTATTAACTTTAATTTTTCTTCTTTATAAAAACTAGCAGCTTTCATTATTGATACTTTTCCATTATCTGACCTTGGAAGCACTCCTTCTTTTACAAACGCAGTGTGATAAGGTGATACTTCAAAATATTTTGATATGCAAGAATTTATTTTATTTACTAATTCACTTAAATTAGCTTCCTTTGCCACCTTTTCTGATATTTCTGAGATAATAATTAATCTTTCTTTTTCTTCTTTAACTACTGAAAATGGAACAATAGTAGCATCTTTCAATTCTGCTATTGATTCCTTTAACTTTACTGAAATATCATTTGGTAATATATTTACACCATTGATGATTATAAGTTCTTTTATACGCCCTGTAATATACACTTTTCTATTTTTTATAATCCCTAAATCTCCTGTACGAAGGAACTTACCTTTATGGCCTTTAAGTTCTCCATTAAAAGTTTCTCTTGTAGCATTTTCATTTTCATAATACCCTTGAGCTACAAAAGGAGCTTGAACCCATAATTCTCCAAATTCATCATCTGCACATTCTTCAAGTGTAGTTGGATTTACTATTTTTATAATTGCATCTTTAATAGCTTCTCCATTACCTACAAATTCAATTTCATTTGCAGTATTTTCACTTGCTAATGCTAATTTTCCTGCTTGATATTTATCAAAATCAATCTTAATTCTTTCCTCTTCTGAGTAATAAGTATTAGCAGTAACTCCACAAGTAGCCTCTGCTAGTCCATATCCCACTAAGAATTTATCTATTGTAATTCCAAAATCCTTATATTCATCAGCAAATTGTTTCATAGTTGAATAAGTTACTAATTCAGATCCATTTAATAATGTTTTTAACATTGATAAATCTAGGCCTTTTATTTTGCTTGCAGGAACTAACTTTGGATATGATTCATAAACTGAATTTGGTGCAAGTGTACTATCTGCTTTAAAATCACTTATTCCTTCAAACCATCTAGATGGTTTTTCAAGAAAGGCTTGTGGTGACATAATTCCTATAGAAATATCCTTATCTAATGCAGATGTAAATATTAAAAATACAAGTCCTAGATTATGGAAGAACGGAACCCATCCAAATATCCTATTAGTTTGTATAGGTTCAATACTTAAATTAACCGCACTTACAAGATTACCATAGGATACCATAACTCCTTTTGGTGCACTTGTAGACCCTGAAGAATATTGGATATATACAGTATCATCTAATGATATCTCTTCTGGAATAAAGTTCTTTTGTTCACTACAATTCTCTACATTAATTACTTGTATATCTTGTAATAATGAACTATACTTTTTATCTTCTCTTACTTTTTCTAAAACTTCAGTAATTTCTCCTTGAATCAAATCTCCACATAATATAAATTTAGGATTACAAGATTCCACAACTGATAGAAATCTCATCATTTTATTGGAATCTGTTGGTGGTGGTATTATTGTGAATATTGTTCCTGCTAATATTGAGCCAAAAGCTGATAATACATTATCTGCTGTTTGTGTTGAGAAAATAACTACTTTATCTCCTTTTTTAGCCTGTCTATTTTTTAATGTGGCTGCAATAGCTGATGACTTATCAACTAAATCACCTCTTGTTAATTTTATTAATTGTTTTTCTTCCCCAGAATATTCATAAAAACTAAAACAAACTTCATCTTCATTGTTGATTGCATTTTCTTTTAGTAAGTTCCAAAAATTTTGTTGATGTCCTTTAATGTAGTATTTCATTGATTTTCACCTCTTAATATTTTAATGTCTCGACTTCATTGTAATTTTATTCCTATTTTTGTAGTTATACAATATTAGTCCTACAACTTTAACGGAAATTATAACGTTTGTCTACAAAAAATTAATAAATTTAACCAAATCAGGCTAGATTTATTTTATTTATAATTTGTGTCATAATAAACTTAATCAAATATTGGGAGATGATTTTATGAGTATTGAAATAGAAAAGTTAACTCAGATTTTAAAAACAAGTAACAATATAGTTTTTTTTGGAGGGGCAGGTATGAGTACTGAATCAGGTATTCCTGATTTTAGAAGTGCTAATGGATTATTTAATAAAAAACTCAATATGACTTTTACTCCTGAACAATTAGTATCACATACATTTTTTATTAAATATCCAGAAGAATTTTTTAATTTCTATAGAGATAAACTTATATATGAGGAAGCCAAACCAAATTCTGGGCATTTAGCTCTTGCTAAACTTGAAGAAATAGGCAAACTCAAAGCAGTAGTTACTCAAAATATTGATGGACTTCATCAAGCCGCTGGATCCAAGGTTGTTTATGAGCTTCATGGATCTGTTTTAAGAAATTATTGTATGAAATGTGGTACATTCTACAATGAAAAGTTCATATTAGCATCAAAAGATATACCAACTTGTTCTAAATGTGGTGGAAAGGTAAAACCTGATGTGGTTCTTTATGAGGAAGGGTTAGATGAATCTATCATTCAGAATTCAATAAGGGCAATTGCACAGGCTGATACTTTAATTATTGGAGGAACTTCTCTTGTTGTTTATCCAGCAGCTGGACTTATTGATTACTTTAAAGGAAAAAATCTTATTTTAATTAATAAGAGTACAACTTCTGCTGATAGTAAAGCTAACCTTGTTATTCACGATTCTATTGGCAAAGTTTTAGGGGAAGCTATTAAAAATATTTAATCAATTAAAGCTTATAGATATTTATAAATTCAAATATCTATAAGCTCCTTATTTAATATTAGCTTTCACAAATTCTTGAATTCCCTTGCTTTATGCAATCACTAATCAACTTAAGCATAAAATATCCTACAACAACAAACTGATATACAGCTATTATAGGCATAACCTCTTCTGGAACACCATCAAGGTATGATGCATATGTTGCTATAGCATTTATATTTATTATTAACAGAATAAGCCAATCTTTTTTTATTATAATAAAGTATATTATTGATAGTACTTCTGCTACATAACCATATCTATCATGCATTTCAGGCAAGAAAAATGTTACTAAAAAAATTATTGTTATACTTAATTCTATAATATCTTTATCTCCAAGTTTCTCTTTCTTATACAATACAAATAGCATAAGAAGAGATAATAAGCACATAGTAAAAATAATTCCTGGTTTAATTAAACTAACATTGTCAGTTGAGAAAAAATAATATATATTAGGATATCCCAATGTAGTTTTATAGGCATATTTGCCAGTTTGACAAATATAGGCATCCAAGATTGATGATATAGGCTTTCCTATAATTACTGCAGGTATATATAATATAATATTAATTAACGGAATCCATAAAAATTTTAAAATAGAAAATTCTCTATTTTTTAAATAAATGATTCCATAAGCAGGAAATAAAAATATTGCTTGCAACTTAAAGGTAATGGCTACTCCATATAATATAAAAGATATATTATACTTTTTCTTAACTATGAAATATAATGAGAAAAATAGAAATGCTGTATATATAGAATCACACTGTACCCATCTAGAACTATTTAAAATTACAGTAGGCATTAATAAAATACCTGAAAATACTGCTATTTGATATATATTTTTATTATGACTATCTTTCTTAAAATATGATATTAAAAAATACCCAGCTAATGCCATAATAAAATCGAATGTAAATGACAAAAACTTGATTAGATATAAATCTTTTATTGGAATGTAGGTAAATAAAGCTAAAAAATATAAATAAATAGCATTATAATCTGTTTCTACTGATGTTATTGCTTTAAAGCCTCCATTGTCCCTTAAATATTTAGACCAATCTGATAAAAAGCCATCATAGTCTCCACCTGCATTATTCAAATAGTTCATTCTAATAATCAAAGCTATAATAGAAATGAATATTATTGCTACTAGTTTATTATCATTTATAATATTAATAATCTTTTTAAACCTACTCCTCTTACTTATATCTTTATGCGTTTCTATATTTACTATATTATTATTGAACCACATTTTCTCTTCCTTTCTTTTTATTTAATTATTATCCATGTATTATAAACTTTATATTTTAGATATCCCATATTCTTTAATTATCCCTTAAATTTGCCTAAGCTAGCATTTTTACTAACATTTTATTAAAAATATTCCCATGTAACCATAAATACGGTAAAGAATATTCCCATATTTATGGTTAAGAATATAAAGTATTAACTTACTTAATTGAATATGTACTATCTAAATCTCACCTTCTATAACTTTTCAGATAGTTCTTCTAAAAGTTTTGAAGTTACACTTAATTCAGTAATAGATGCTGTTATTTCCTCTAATGCTGCTGATTGATTTTGAGAAACTTCATTAGCTGAAGTTAATCTATCGGTTATATTTTTAATAGATGTAGATATATTTTTTATAACAGAATCAATTTTTTTAATAGATTCAGATGAGGAATTAGATAATTTTCTTATTTCTTGTGCAACTACACTAAAACCTCTACCATTTTCACCTGCCCTTGCAGCTTCAATTGCCGCATTTAACCCTAATAAGTTTGTTTGCGAAGAAACTCCCTCTATAAAACTAACTACTTGGTCAGTATCTTTAGTCTTATTGTTTGCATCTTTGCTTTCCAGTAGAACTTCCTCATTCATTGTAGCTAATTGTTGTACTCCTAAAGCAACTTCATTAATTCCAACTGAAATTTGAGATAAAGATTCTGCTAAGTTTTTTGCAATATTGTTTACTTCATTTTTTCTAGCTAAGCTTTTTCCTACTACAAAAATTCCAACAACATCATTTCCTTCTTTTATTGGAATAGCATATGATTTAAATGGAACTCCGTAAACATGTTCTGGAACAATCTTTGAAATAGTTTGTCCGCTTATTAATGCATCACTTATAGCTCCACCTTTAGGAATTAAAGCTCCTTTATCAACACCTAAAGACAACTCATCACAATATTTTGCATATAAATATTTTTCCTTATCTGTTATTGCCATAGATATTTCATTATCAAAAATCACTTCAAGATATGGAATAACATTATATAATTCATTAATTTTAGTATTCTCAGAAATTCTATCAATCATTTTTCTCTTTTACTCCCCTTTTATTTTAATTATTCTAAATCAAGCTTACACTCTATTAAAGAGTTGAGGCTATATAAAGATTTTAATATAAAAGATTCCTTATGTCCAATAAATGTACATTTTTCTACATTTATACTTTAAAAAATCATCAAATAAAGCTACCCCAAAATTATTTGTATTTGAGGTAGCTTTATTTACCTAATGAATATCATAGCTATTATATAAACTATAATTATAGCTATAAATGGAATATTTATAATTTTTTCTTTTTCAACACTTGCAACATCTCGTGACATATCTACTTTCCACTCAGAAATTCTTTCATCATTTAATCTTTCCAATACCTTTATTAATTTATAAACTAATCCAGCAAAACAAATACCTAAGAAAACAGCCACTTGTATTACTGCAAATTTATAATCTAAGGATATACTAGTTGGGTCAATTGATTTAGCATCATTTATATTAGAACTATTATAAGTAAAATTAACTTTTTGCATAGTTGTAGATAAAGTATTTACTATAAAATGAATTAACATAGAAGAAAATATGCTATTCGTAACTCTTACCACATATGCCATTAAAAAACCTAATGCTGTGGCATATAAAAATTGATGTAAATCTAAATGAAATATACCAAATAATATTCCTGTCATTATAGCTGCTTTAAACTTAGTTTGTCCATCATAACCTGATAAAACAATTCCTCTTAAATTAATCTCTTCAGTAATAGCTGGCATAACTCCAAATAGTAATACCATAATTATATATGGGGTTGAAGATATAGATGTCACATACTCTGCTAAATTATTTTTTGTAAACATTGATCCTATAGCTGAAACACACATCATTAATGGCCATGAAACTATGGCTATTAAAATTACTATTCCTATATCCTTTAAATGCAATTTATTAAGTCTAAGTGTTTCTTTGAAATTACTTTTTGTGACTATTAAATAAATTATTGCAGGTATAAAAAATATAATTATATGGTTTCCAAGAAGCATAACTTTTGTATCTCTAACCCCTAAAAAGAAATATATATATCTTAATCCATATGGAATAATAATTGATCCTATTAGAATTAGTAAGAAATAGATATTACTCTTATATAACTTTTTCATTAATTCTCCTCCTTATTTCATTTATCATGTATAATTATTTCATTGTAAGGAAATAATTATTAATGAAGCGAGATGCTTTTATAATCGCCTCTCCCCCATTTTATTTATATACGTTTCAATCCCTCTTATCAATTTAAGGGGGATTGATTCTTTTATTAAACTATATTATCTTGTAATATAGCCCTTCTTACCTTATCCAATGCTGTAATGGTTGCTCTTCTTCTAACTTCTGCCCTATTTCCATTAAAAACATGTCTATAAGCTTTAATTTTTCCCTTATAATATAATCCGATATATACTAACCCAACTGGTTTTTCTTCAGTTCCACCACCTGGTCCAGCTATCCCTGTTGTAACTATTCCTATATCCGATCCTGTTCTCTTAGAAATTCCTATAGCCATTTCTTTTGCAGTTTCTTCACTTACTGCTCCATATTTTGTTAAAGTATCTTCTTTAACATCTAATGTTCTAACTTTTGCTTCATTGGAGTATGTAACTGCTCCTTCTAAAAATACTTCTGATATACCTGGAAAATTTATAAGCCTACTAGCTATCATTCCTCCAGTACAAGACTCTGCTGTAGAAATGGTCAATTTCTTACTTATAAGTAAATTTGCCACTACCTCTTCTATTGTAGTATCTTCACCTTCACCATAATAATCTAACTCCAATTTTGATATAACAGCTTCTTTTGTAGGTTTTATTAATCTTAAAGCTTCTTCTTCATCTTTACCACTTGCTGTAATCCTGAAAATAACATCATCCTCTTTTGCATAAGGTGCTACAGTAGGATTAATACCTGCTTCTATTATATCCTTTAACTTCTCTGCTGCAAAGCTTTCTCCTAAACCTAATACTCTAACTACTTCAGATTTTATTACCCCATTTCCCATTGGTTTCAAAAAATCTTTAACATAATCAATATACATAGGTTTCATTTCTCTTGGAGGGCCAGGTAAAATTATTATTATTTTATTATTTTTCTCTAATATAGCTCCAGGTGCAGTCCCATTAGGATTTGGTAACACTTTTGCTTCTTTAGGAAAATAAACTTGTTTCAAATTGCTTTTAGTAACTTCTCTTCCTACTCTTTTAAACATAGATTCTAGAACTTCATATGATTCTTTATGCAACTCTAAATTCATTTTAAAATACTTACATGCTGTTTCTTTTGTTAAATCATCACCAGTAGGCCCAAGACCACCTGTAGTAATAACAATATCACTTCTACTTAAAGCTTCTCCCAATGCTTCAAGCAATCTCTCTTCATTATCTCCCACAACTTCCTGTCTATAAACGCCTATTCCTATAGATGCTAACTCTTTAGATAAAAATTGGGCATTAGTATTAATAATATCACCTAATAATATTTCTGTACCCACTGCAATTATTTCTGCTTTCATATCAATCACTCCACCTAACACTTTTTATATATAAATATTATAACATATCTAGAATTAATTTAAGGGAGCATAGCTCCCTTAAAAATTCAGCATATGGGCTATTCCTAATTTCTTAGGAATAGCATATATATAATAAATTCTTTTTCTCACTACAATAAAAAGTGTAGTAAAATATCAATTTGGAATTTAGATTTTTTTGTTTTAATATGTATGAGAAAAAGAATTTAGTGCTTACAATCATAAGATATGTAATATATATATGATTTATTCCTTACATATACAAAAAGATGTATTAAAAAACCACTTAAATTTTAATACACCTTATATACTATTTATTTATTGTTTTTACTTTCTAGAATAGCCAATGCCACAGCACCTACTACACCTGCGTTACTTCCAAGTCCAGCAGGAACTACTTCACATGCTTCTGCCATGTTTTTAAAACATCTTCTATTAACAACCTGTCTTACCTTATTAAATAATATGTCTCCTACTTGTGTAACACCACCACCAATAACAACCATTTCAGGATCAAATATAGCTACTGCATTTGCAACACCAATTCCAAGATAATTTAAAGCATCTTCTACAATATCCTTAGATACAGTATCACCTTTTTCAGCTTCTTTAAATACTTCATATGATGTTACATTTTCATATTGTTTTAATGATGTTTCAACATTTGTAGCTACAGCTTCTTTTCCTCTTCTTCCTATTGCTGTTCCTGATGATACAGCCTCTAAGCACCCTATGTTTCCACAGTTACATCTTGGCCCATTAGGTGCTACAGTAGTATGTCCAATTTCTAGAGCGTTACATGTATTTCCTCTATATATGTCACCATTTAATACAGCTCCACCACCAACTCCAGTACTTACTGTAAAATATACTATATTTTTTTTACCTTTCCCAGCACCGAACATAAATTCACCAATTGCTGCAACATTTGCATCATTGTCTAAATAAACTGGTATATCAAATCTTTCTTTTAATGGTTTTACTAAATTGTAATTCTTAAATGGAAGATTAGGAGTAGTAATAATAACACCTGTAACAGCATTTAATGGTCCTGGTGACCCTATCCCAATTGATTCAACCTCTTCTATTTTTACATTAGATTTCTCCAATACCTCTTCTATTGTTCTTATTATCCTATTTAAAACAGGAATTTCCCCTTCTTCAGCTTTAGTAGGAACTATAACATTTTGTAATACTTCTCCATCAAAAGTAGCCAATGCAGTACTTATTTTCGTCCCACCTAAGTCTATTCCAATAACGTATGCTTTCATATAAACCTCCTAGATAATTCATGATAAAATGTTTACATCTTACCTTTAATCTTATCAAAAACAGGCTAGTTTTACAAATCTTATTTAGTCTTATATGCCGTTATATAATAAATACCAAAATTGTCATACCCCTTTTTAATTATATTGAAGTTATTATCTTTCAACATAGAATCTATAATACTTATTTCATGTTCATTGCTACTATTTAAGGTAATAGTAAAACTATCATTTTTGTCTACTACTCCAAGATAATCATGAATATTACTATATTCACTTAAACCTATTTCACCTCTAATATCCATCTTATAATCTGACATTCTAGTCCTCCTATTAACTACTTTACTGTTATAACATAACTAAATATATATCTATGCTTATATTCAATAGATTTATGAATAGTATTCATATTTATTTTATCCATGCTTTTTACTTCTATTCATATTTATTCAAAGGAGAAGGACATATATACCCTGTCCTCCTCTTTTTCTATTACTCATGTTTTGATTCTTTTATATCTTTTCTCATTTCAATTATTTTTAAAGCTTCAACTTGTGGAACTTCTTCATATTTTTTAATTTCCATATAAAAATTTCCTCTTGCTTGTGTTATAGACCTTAAATCTGTTGCATATTTAAACATTTCAGCCATTGGAACTTCTGCTATTAGTTTTTGTAAATTCTCCTCTGGCTCCATACCTAGAACCTTTCCTCTTTTTTTATTCAAGTCACCAATTACATCTCCCATATATTCATCAGGAATTAATATTTCCACATGCATAATTGGTTCTAATAAAATTGGCTCTGCACTTTCTAATCCTTTTTTATATGCTATAGATGCAGCTATTTTAAATGCCATTTCTGAAGAATCAACTGGATGATATGAACCGTCATGCAATGTTGCCCTAAGCCCAATAACAGGATATCCTGCTAATACTCCATGCCTAATACAATCTCTTAATCCCTTTTCTACAGCAGGAATAAAATTTCTAGGAACTGCTCCTCCTACAACTTTATCTACAAATTCAAGGTCTTTTTCTCCATCACTTCTAGCTTCAAAGAGAATCTTTACATCTCCATATTGTCCATGTCCTCCTGATTGTTTTTTATGCTTTCCTTGAACATCTGAACTTCCCTTTATTGCTTCTCTATATGGAACCTTTGGCTCCCTTAATATAGCCTCTACTCCAAATTTATTTTTAAGTTTACTTGCTATTACATCTAAATGAGTTTCTCCAAGTCCAGAAATTATAGTTTCAGCATTTTCTATATCTCTAGAAATTGTAAATATAGGATCTTCATCTAATAATTTATTTAAGGCTATTGATATCTTATCCTCATCACCTTTGGTCTTTGGCAATACTGCCTTTGACATTACAGGTTTTGGGAAATTCATATTATCATATACAATTTTAAAATTTGGATCACATAAAGTGTCTCCTGTTGATGTATATTGTAATTTAGCTATTGCTCCTATATCTCCTGCAACCACCTTATCCGCCATTATCTGGCTTTTTCCTCTCATAAAGAATACATGTGATAACTTTTCTACTTTATCTTTTGTTGTATTTATAACATTTATATCTCCTGAGATACTTCCTGTCATAACTCTAAATAAGGATACTTTCCCAACAAAGGGATCTGCTATGGTTTTAAATACTAAAGCTGAAAATGGCTTATCTTCCTCTAATTCTATATATATATCCTTATTTTTAGTTAACTCTATTGCCTTTTGTTTAATAGCATATCTTGGAGATGGAAAACATTCTACTATATCTTCAAGCAAAGTGTTCATTCCTATTACCTTAGTTGAAGAACCACACATAACAGGTGCTATATCTCCTGATGCACATCCATTTATTAATCCTTCATATATTTCCATATCAGATAATTCACCTTCACTAAAGTATTTATCTAATAATGCTTCATCAGTTTCAGCAACAGCCTCTGTAATCATCCTTTTACATTCTTCTACCTTTTCAATAAGACTTTCTGGCACTGCTCCTTCCTCCATTTTTTTTGTTTTAGGATTAAAAATACGTGCCCTTTTAGTAATAACATTTATAACTCCAACAAATTCATTTTCCTTTCCTATTGGATATTGAATAGGTACAACACTTATTCCAAAGGTATTCTTAAGCTCTGTAAATACTTTATCAAAACTTGAATTTTCTCTATCTAACTTATTTATAAAAAAGGTCCTTGGTAGTTTAATTTTATTGCAATAATCCCAAGCTTTTTCTGTACCAACTTGGACTCCAGTAGCTCCACAAACTACTATTGTAGCAACATCTACAGCTCTCATTGCTTCTATACTCTCTCCAACAAAATCAAAATATCCAGGAATATCTACTAAATTAATTTTTATTTTTTCCCACTCCAAAGGAACTATAGATGCTGATAATGAAATTTTTCTTTTCCTTTCTTCTTGATCAAAATCAGATATTGTAGTTCCGTCTTCAATAGTTCCTAACCTATCTGTTGTCTTAGAATAAAAAAGTAATGCTTCTGTTAATGAAGTTTTTCCTGTAGAACTATGTCCTATTAAGCCTACATTTCTTAAATTATTAATACAATAATCTTTCATATTTGCGCCAAATCATTAAGAATACTTAAAATTTGGCTTCACCTACCTTCCATAACATTTTAATAAGATTACAACATGTTATAAACAAAACCCGTATCATTATAAACTTTATGTTAGCCTTGAATAAAATAGTCCTTATTTAAAACACAAATAATTAACATACCTTTAACATACTTTTACTATATAATTTAGGCAACTTATTTCTCACACAAAAAAAGTTACCTAAATTAGAAACTTAATTCTAATTTAGATAACTTTTTTTATTTCTCAATTTTTTTGAATGCAAATAACTTCATAAATGCAAAAGTAATAGGTACTCCTATTGCTGCTGCTAATACATAAGCTACTAATTTATTTATTCCCATAACATTAAATACTAGTATAACAACAATGTTTTGAATTATAAAATTAGGTATATATGAAATTGCAAACCTTATAAATTTCTTAAACTCAAGTTTCTCTTTAAAAGTAATTAAACTATTAAGTAAATATGAAATTATAAGGCCTGATATGTATCCAAATATAAAAGCTAGATTTTCATTAAAAAAACTTGAATAAATCCAAGAAAATATTACTCCATTAAAAGTATTTATTACTCCTATAAAAACAAAACTAATAAATTCTTTAGAGAAGAACATATTCTTTGCTTTAAACAAAAAATTTTCCATACTCTTTCACCTATTCTTTAACATTACTATTTTTTATTAATATTTCATCTATAATAAATCTTGGTCTTTGTTTTGTTTCATTATATATCTTTCCAACATATTCTCCAATTACTCCAAGGCATAGAAGTTGTATTCCACCAATCATCCATATCGATACTACTATTGATGCCCAACCTAAACTCGCTTTGCCAAGAAGCTTTACAACTACAGAATAGATTAGAGCAATAAAACTCATGATAAATATAAAAAATCCTAATCCCGTTATTATTCTTATTGGTTTTATACTAAGTGATGTTATTCCATCTAAAGCGAAAGCTATCATCTTCTTCAATGGATATTTTGATTCTCCAGCAAATCTCTCATGACGTTCATATTCTACAACTGAATATTTATATCCAACTAGTGGCACCAATCCCCTCAAGAATAAATTAACTTCTTTAAATTGGCTTAATCCTTCTAATGCTCTTTTGCTCATTAAACGATAATCTGCATGATTATACATAACATCTGCTCCAAGAATGCTCATAAATTTATAAAACCCTAATGCTGTAGTCCTTTTAAAAAATGTATCTGTTGCTCTAGATGAACGTACACCATAAACTATATCACTACCTTTATAATATTCTTCAACAAATTTATCAATTACATTTATGTCATCTTGCAAATCTGCATCTAATGATATTGTCATATCTGAATGTTCTTTAGCAGTCATAAGTCCTGCTAACAATGCATTTTGATGTCCTCTATTTCTTGAAAGATTCACTCCACTAAATATTTCATTTTCATTATGTAACTCATTTATTATATCCCAGGTTTTATCTTTTGACCCATCATTTACGAACATTATTTTACTACTTCCACTTATACTGCCATTTTCCATCATTAGTTCTATTTTTTCTAATAATCGTTTTGCTGTTTCATGTAATACTTCTTCTTCATTATAACATGGTATTACTAAATACAATGTTTGTTTCATTTTTCTTCCTCCAGGTTAGATTGATAATTTGTGTTTACTTTCTTGAAAAATAATTACTCTTTATTATTTTTTCACCAATATCATAAGCCATAAGTAAATGCTGTTTTTCTTCCTCATTCTTTACATTACCCACAATCTTATTATTTTTTATTATTGTAGCATCTTTATTAGTATTTATCAAAACTCTTCCCATAGAACTATTTTTATACTTATTTTCATCTACTCCAAGTAAATAACAAATAGTAGGTAGTAAATCTACTTGTCCACCATGAGCTTCCACTAATTTAGGAGTAAGACCTTCTGAATATATTATAAGTGGAATTTTATTATCTACTTCCTTCCACCAATCTCCATCATAACTTAACTTCTGTATATCTTCATTATAGTATTTATGAACTCCTGTATGATCCCCATATATAACTATTACACTATTTTTTAATAAACCTTCTGCCTCCAATTTATTAAAGAACATTTCAATCTGTTTATCTGTATAATGCACACTTTCAAAATATCCACCTAAGTAACTTTTATCTATTTCTTCTGGTAATCCAAGTTCCCTATATTCATCACTTATATTAAATGGTCCATGACTTGATAATGTAGGAACTTGCAAGAAAAATGGAGCTTTTTCATTTGTCAGCTTTTCTGAAATTTGACCCAAAAGGCTTTTATCTGATAGTCCATACCCAACAGTTTCCTCATACTTATAATCATTTATATTCCATATTTTTTGTACTCCAAAACTATTTTTATGTAATTCTCCCCAATTAAATTCTCCTAATTCTTCCGCATGACTACTTATAGTATTATACCCCTGATTATTCAATATTCTTGGTAAAGAATTCAAATAGACATTTTCACTATAATTTAACCCTGTTATTTTTCCCCCTAAAGGAAATACAGACGAATTCACCATAAAATCACAATCAATACTATTTCCTGCATTATTTTGTTCATAGAAATTATTAAAGTATAATCCTTTATTACTAATTTTATTTAAAAACGGAGTAATTTCTTTTCCATTAACAGTTTTATTGATTACAAAATTCTCTAGTGATTCAATTTGAAGAAAAATAACATTTTTTCCTTTAGCTATTCCTTCATATTCATTAGGTGATAAATTTTCTTGATTTTCATTAATCCAATCTTCTATCTTTGAATTATCCTTTGTACTTTCTCCATTTACTTTTTTTATTATTGTCTTTCCAGCTTCAACAATATGATATCCTATTGGTCCACCAGCTTTAGTTGTCATAGGTACATTCCAACCAGCTTTTACAAGTTTAGCATCCCAATCACTTATTCCCAATACATCTAATGCTATATATGAAAGTAAAATAATAATTATTGAATATCTTATTGTAAAGCTAAATTTCCCAAGACTTCTATCTTCCACACATCTTATTTTCTTTACTATAATCCATATTAAAATTACTAAAATATCTATAACAAAGATTACATCTATAAGTTTAAAATTATATAATGATTTTCCTAAAGGATTAAAGGTACCACTATAAAACAAATTTCTTAAGCCTAAAAGATAATTATTGGCTCTAAAATACCATAAGTCAGCTATTACTAACGCACTATATAGTAAATTAAATATAATTTGAAAAATAATCTGCTTATTCTTTGAAAACAAATATCCTATTGAGTAAAACAACAAAATAAAAGCTACATAAATAAAAGTAAATTTAAAATTTAAATTTATTGGTTTTATTATATCTGCTGATCCTACTTGAATTAATGCTAAAAATAATATAGTCTTTATTGTTAAACTTACTACTGTAATTAAACGTAACTTACTAATGTTTGTTTCTAATAACTTTCTCTTTAATATAATTAATTCTTTAAATATTTTTATTATAAAATCTCTACAACTTTTTACCATCATTAATATTACTTCCTTACTTTTTAATCCTAAGCATATCTATAAACTTAAAACATATCCAACTAACAGATGTAACTAGCATCATATCAAAAACAAAATTAAAGAGAAATAATTGCTTAGCAGTATCAGCTTTTCCATTTGCCATAAAAGGCATTGGAAATTGAATAGCCCCTATTAACATAACACACCATAATAAAATTATCTTATTCTTCACTTCTTCATTTCTTTTATTTTTCATTAAAATTATTGTTGAAACAATAATTATAGATATATATACTCCAACTATAAACCATAAATTATTAGGTAAATATTTTTCTCTAAAATTTGACCAAGTTGTAAATCTATTAAGTTCTGTTATTGATTTTTCACTATCTTCTCTTGAACACTTTCCTAAAGATGTACCTGTTCTATAAGCTTCACTAGCTGTATATTCCATACCTTCAATAAGTCTCTTTGGGTGTGTTAAGTAAAACACTGCTAATTTACCATTACTGATTTTACTATAAAATTCATTTTCAGTTATCTCTGTTCTAGGAGCATACTTTTCATATTTACTAATATCTTCATATGAATGTTTCCCTGCTTCAACAGCCATATCTGGGTTTAATCCCATATCAATTAAATCTTGCTCTGGAGTTTCAGATCCATTTAACACTCCATAAAATACTGAATTATATTGGGTATCTTTGCTTATATTCCCATTTACTTTATTTAATTGAATTGGATAAATAATAATTACTATAAATAATATACATAATTTATTTAACGTTTTCTTTTTTATAATTTTTCTGTTATCCCACAAAATTTTTCCTAGTAAAATAGTTACAAAAGGTAATGCTGATAAAACCTGCATCTTTGATCCTAAGAACAAAAATGCCGCTATAAATACATATACTATATTTAATACAAGTTTATCTTTTCCTTTTTTTACATACTTATAATTTATATAATTAAGAAAAGAAATTATAAATAAAATACAAGTACTAATCATCATAGGTTCACCATATAAACTATTAAACCAAATCAAGTAATTTCCATCTAAAAAAACTAATAAAATAATAGCACTTAAAAAAATTAGTTTAAACTTACTTTTTATATTCAAGTTTTTTAATAATAAAGCTAATCCTACAACATATATAAAACCATATGCTATAGCAAGATATTGAGTTTTAAAAACTTCACTACCACAAATCTTACATATCATTGAAACTATTAAAATTATATATCCAATACTACTTCCAATTAATGTTTTTAGAAATGTTAGTGTATCCCATGATATTTTATAATCTGTAACTATATAATTGTAAAATCTTTTAAAATCAGGGTTAGCTTTATCAGAATCAAGTACAGAAAGTCCTGACGATGTCATAACTCTATCAAAGTCACCTTGATCTGCAACTCCTTGTTGTGGATATCTAAATAACACAAAAATAATTATTAATATTGCTATTATTGCAAATATAAAATAAAATAATCCTTTGAATCTATCTTTATTTACTTCCTTAAATTTCATCAAGAAATTCCTCCACTATCTATTTTTACAAATACCAATAATCATTATATCATTAATCGTCCTACTTTTTTTACTTATTTTATAAAAAATTTCTTAATATTCATTGTACTTATCTTACTATTATAAATAAATCATATAATTAATCATTAAAATCTACATTCTATTTTTTCGTTTTAAATAAACTAAAAGATCACATTTTCAAATTACTGAAAATGTGATCTTTTAGTTATTATTTCTATTTCTTATACTTTCTTTTATACTAACTATTAAACAAGAAAATATTCCTCCAGCTGTATCAATTAAAACATCTCTAAATGCTGGTCCCCTTCCTGCTATAAAACTTTGATGAAACTCATCTGAACATGCATATAAAAATACAAACATAATAGCATATAATTTTGATGCTTTTTTCCCCATATACAATATTAAGACTCTATATGTTAATATAAATAATATCAAATATTCAGTAAAATGAGCACATTTTCTTACAATTAATGTTCCCATACTACCAAAGTAACCGTTTAAGTCTACTCCTATGACTGAAAATAGTTTAACTACTATTGCACTTTGTTCACTAGATATATCTCCTGGTTGTTGAGACATTATAAATATTAATCCTATCCAGAAAATAAATAAACTCCATCTAAGTACCTTTCTTTGTTTAATCTTCATTTTCTTCTCCTACCTGCTTTAATACTATTTATCATAAAGTCTTTCAAATTATATTGGTATTATCTTTGCTGTATAATATATTTGTTTATATATGCTAGTGATTCCTCTAAGACATCTTGTCCTCTTTCCATATCTTCTATCTTAATCTCAAGATTACATACTCTTTGTTCCACTTGATACATCAATTCTTTAATATCATGTAATAATTTTGCTTCATAAGATACTTGTACTCCATCAGAATCTACATATATTTTTTCAGGTGGTGCTCCACATTCAGTACACTTTGCATAAATTCCCTCTTTCTCAATATCTTTAAAAAGTTTAAATGTATCATTATTGCAGGATGAACAACTTGAAAGCATAATAAAATCATAATAACTTATATCAAATATATATTTACTACCACAATCCTTACATATAGCCTGCAAATTGTTATCTATACTCTGAATGTAAAATTTATTTCCGCAACAACCTTCTTTTTGGCATACCACTGTTCGTATCATTTACCAGCACTCCTTCATATTAATTAAATAAATCTGTTTTAATATTCTATGATTTTATATGCTTGTATATGTACTTTTATTCACCTTCAAATCTAATTACTCTTTACCGTTTTCAATTTTAATTCAATTTCTTTTATTTTTTCGTCTATCATGTCTGTATCTTTTCTCGCTAACAAAATTTGTCTTTTTTCTAATTTTAATTCTTTTAACTTGTTCTCTAACTCCTCTATCTTACGCACCAAAACACTCTCCATTCTTTAAGACAATTTATTTTTCTCTACAAATGTCTATATGAATTAAATGTTATTATTCTTATAATTCTAACTTTTATCTTCATTATATAAAATTTATACACCAATGTACATAATTATTAATAGTTAAATTACTACATTTCCCACCATAATATATACAAAATATTCTTTTAATCGATAATCTATCCTATTATTCCTTTCTCTCTTTAAAAAATTAACTCTTTAAATAAATAAAAAGCTATGAATTAAAATTCATAGCTTTTCTTACTGGTGGAGATAAAGAGATTCGAACTCTTGACCCCCTGCGTGCAAGGCAGGTGCTCTCCCAACTGAGCTATACCCCCA
>NZ_JANDMF010000064.1:0-25585 GCF_031626875.1 Clostridium sp. SHJSY1 | reverse complement strand
AAATGGGGGAAATAACTAAAAAAAATAATAAAAAAAGGGCATACCCATGGGCTTTATTGAGTTTCCGTGAGTGCTCACTTATTATAAGGAGGAAAAAATATGAAGATTCCTAATCATATTGGTATAATACCTGATGGAAATAGAAGATGGGCTTTAAGTAGGGGACTCTCAAAAGATAAGGGGTATTCCTTAGGAATAGATCCAGGATTACTACTATTTAAACAATGCCAAAAATATGGAATTAAAGAAATTACCTTCTATGGATTTACTGTAGATAACACTAAAAGACCTACTGTACAAAAAAAAGCTTTTATTAATGCATGTATAAAAGCTGTTGAGGTTCTTACTAAAGAAGATGCAGAACTTTTAGTCATTGGCAATATAAATTCTCCAAGCTTCCCAAAAGAATTAATGCCTTATACAAGACGAAGAGTTTTTGGTAGAGGTGGTACAAAGGTCAATTTTTTGGTTAATTATGGATGGGAATGGGATTTAAATCTATTAAAAAGCTGTGATAAAAACAGAAAAAATATAGTAAATAATATAAGATCTTATGATGTTTCACGAATTGATTTAATTATTAGATGGGGTGGAAGAAGAAGGCTTAGTGGATTTTTACCTGTTCAATCTGTTTACTCTGACTTTTATGTTTTAGATAACTATTGGCCTGATTTTAGACCTGAAGATTTAGATGAGGCACTTGAATGGTACAACACACAAGATGTAACTTTAGGGGGCTAGCCCCCCTTTTTAATTATTTATACATTCTGATAGAAAAAACCGTACTATCATCTTTTCTATTAGAAAACAATTCAATTTCTCCGCCATGATTCTCTACTATTTTTTTAGCTATAGCTAACCCTAAACCTGAACCATCACTACTTCTACTTTCATCGCCTCTTACAAATGGATCAAATACCTTATCCTGAATTTCTGATTTAATGCCTATTCCACTATCTGCTATTTCAATAATTACATATCTTTTAAACTCTTTTACTTCTACTCTAAGCTTTGTCCCTATAGGATTATATTTTATTGAATTTTGTATTAAATTACTTATTACTCTTTTGAAAAGCTTAGCATCTATCTTTAAATTAATAGCTTCCTCTGGAATTTTTACTATTAACTCAAAATTCTTTTCTTCTAATTCATCATAATAATTAACTATAACTTGCCTTATAAACTCACATATATCAATTTTTTGAAGTTTTAATACATATTGAGTGCTGTCCATTTTTACAAATTCAAATAAATCATCAACTAATTCTCCAACATGCTCTGCTTTATTATATATGGTTTTGTAGTATCTTTCCTTCTTTTCTTCTTCCTCAATAAGACCTTCATAGAGAGCTGCTGAAAATCCCCTGATGGTTGTAATTGGAGTTTTTATATCATGGGATAAATCCATTAACATTCTAGTTTTACTTTGTTCTAATTTAGCATTTTCTTCTCTGCTATATTTAAGTTTATCTATAAGAAAATTAATGGTATCACTTATTACTATGAATTCTTTTTGCCCTTTTATAACAAGCTTTTCTTCATAATCCCCTTCAATGACCTTTCCTAAAGCTTCATCTATCTTCTTTAGGGGTCTTTTTATCTTCTTTGCAGTCCAAATACTATATATTATTATACTTATTAAAAATAACATAATTGCAGCAGCAATAACCTTTGCATATAGTTTATATAAAGGTTTTCCGACCTTATATGGAACACTATTTAGATGTAGATTTAATGTTAATTTATCTTGTGGTATCATTATTAAAACAATATAATGTTCTTCATCACTTTTATTTATAGTTTTACATATAACATTAAATCTAGATTCTTTATTCCCCATACTGATGGTATCTTCAAATTCTTTATTAGTATAGCTTGCTTTTATATTATTAGGCACTTTTCCATCTGTGTAGATAACTTTTTTATTGCTATCCAGCACTTCTAAATATCCACCTATACTTTTAAGCTCTGCAGTATTTATATCTTTATAATCAGAATACTCATCATTTATAAGACTATATACTGGAACATTCTTATTTTCTTCTATATACTTTGAGAGAGTTATCCCTAACACAAAATAACTACCTATAAATATACATCCTAATATTATTACGAAAGTTATATAGTATTTGAATAAAGCAACCATAAGTTGCTCATTTTTCCTTTTTCCCATACTACTTTACCTTCTTTTCAAATTTATATCCTAATCCTCTTACAGTTTTTAAATATATAGGGTTTCTTGAATCTTCTTCAATCTTATCCCTCAGCCTACTTATATGAACCATAATAGTATTATCACCACTTAAAAACTCTTCATTCCATACAGTCTCAAATATTTGATTTTTTGTTAATATTCTACCTGCATTCTCCATAAGAAACTTCAATATTCCATATTCAATTGATGTTAACTCTATTTCTTCCCCTCTTACAGTGACTCTCACATCGTAAGTATCCATAGATACCTCTCCAATAGTGATGGTTGTCCTACTTTCTTCATTTGAACTTAGATTATATTTTCTTCTTATTTGAGCATTAACTCTAGCTACTACTTCTAAAGGATTAAAAGGTTTTGTTATATAATCATCAGCTCCTAAATCCAATCCCAATATCTTGTCTGAATCTTGATTCTTGGCAGATAACATTATAATGGGAATATTATAAACCTTTCTTATCTCTTTTACTACCTTATATCCATCTATTTTAGGCATCATTATATCTAAAATGGCTAAATCAAAATTTTTATTTTCTTCTATCTTCTTCAAAGCATCCTCTCCATCAGTTGCTTTAATTAACTCATACCCTTCTTTGGATAAATACAATTCTAATATTTCTAATATCCCCTTTTCATCATCACATATTAAAATTTTTCCCTTCATGTCATCCTCCCTCAAATAAAAAATAACTTCCATCATTTCTAATTTTAACTAAAAAGATAATTTAACTAAAAAAAGTCCATATTGGACTTTCCTTAATTATACAATATATATTATAATTTTTAAATAAAAGTTTTTATAAATACAATTACAATTAATACAGGTGTAAGATATTTTATGATAAAATACACACTATTCGCTAATTTGTCATTCTCTAACATACCATCATTTGTTAATTCCTTTCTCATATAGTCAGATTTTACAAAATACCCACATAAAATTACAAACAATAATCCATTTAGTGGCAATAATATTTTGCTCGTAAGAGAATCAAACAAATCAAATAAATTATAGTTAAATAATTTAAATTCTGAAAGAACTGCTCCTTCTCCTACTGATAATGATGTTAAAGATCCTATTAGCATTATTATAAATATATTTATTAATATAGCTTTTTTCCTATCAACTTTAAACTCTTCTATAAATGTAGCTATTAAAACTTCTATTAATGAAATTGTAGCCATTGTTGCTGCCATTGCTGTTAGAAAGAAAAATATAACTAATAATATTGTTCCTCCTGGAATTTTTTCAAAAATTAATGGTACAGTATTAAATAACAATCCAGGACCACCTGTAGGTGCTAACCCAAAAGAAAATACTGCTGGAAATATTGCAAGCCCTGCAAGCAGTGACACTCCTGTATCCGCAAGAGCTACTTTAGTCCCTGTTCCAATAAGACTATTATCACTTGTAAAATAGCTACTATATGTAGCCATTGAACCAGTTCCTATTGAAAGCTTCAAAAAAGCTAGCCCTAATGCTGTCAAAACTACGCCAAATGAAATTTTTGAGAAATCAGGTTTTAATAAAAATGTAATTCCCTCTACTGCCCCATTAAGTGTTAAACTTCTAATTACACATAATATAAGAAGTATTATAAGTAAAGGCATTGCTACTTTCGTTATCTTTTCTATACCACTTTTCACTCCAAAAGCCAATATAGCTGAAGCCACTGCAACTATTATAAATTGCCATACTATTGGATATATTGGACTTAAAGTTGTGGAATTAAAAATAGCTACAGTTTCTTCTGATGTTATACCTTTAAAAGTCCCTATAATTGCTTTGAATACATATGAATATACCCATCCACCAACAACTGTATAAAAAAACAGTATACAATATGATGCTAACATTCCTATAACTCCTGCAATTCTAAATACTTTAACATTAGTTATAACTTTTGTTGCTCCCAAAAGATTCTTTCTACTTCCTCTTCCTATAGAAAATTCACTTATTAAAGTAGGCAATCCTATTAAAAATACACATCCTAAATAAACTATAATAAATGCAGCTCCACCATTTTCACCTACAATATAAGGAAACATCCATATGTTCCCAAGCCCTACAGCTGAACTTAATGTCGCTAGAAATGCTGTTAAACTTGAAGAAAACTTTTCTCTTTGTTTTTCCACATACTTCACTCCATCATTCGTATTTTCCTTGTATTACGTTTACTTACTAAAACAACGAAAAGTTATTTTTTAATATAATAATCTATTTTTTAATTCTTTTCTCTTCTTTTTAGTAAGTCCATATTCCTTTTCAAGATAGGTATCCATATCACCATATTTGTCTTTTATACTTTTAAATGAAGCTTCTAGAAATTCCCTTTTTACTTCAAACATATAGCTTAATATTTTTACTCTATCTTTATTAACTATCTTGCCCTTAATTTTAGAAATTATTTTCTCATTTATCTCTTTTCTATAAAAATTAGTTGCAAGATAATCTTCCAAAATGGTCTCTTCTGGCACTCCCAATATAGAGAGTATTAGAGCAGCACCAAATCCAGTTCTATCTTTTCCTGCAGTACAATGAAATACGACAGGTAGTCTTTCTTCATTTTCAATGCAATTTACCAGTTCTTTAAAAGCAATGTTGTTAAAAATCATTGTACTGTATCCCTTAATTAAAATTTTCCTTATATCTTCTGCACTTACAAGATTACTAGAAAATATGGCTGCCATATCAAAATTATCCTCTATCTTATCCATTGCTGGCATTGCTGATATATTCTTATATTCTATACCTTCTATTTTAACATCAGGATTCATCTTAACTTCTCCAGCTGACCTAAAATCCAATATAGTTCTTACATTTAAATTTTTTAGATACTTTACATCTCTTTGAGTTAATGATGAAAGTTTATCTGATCTATAAAATGTATTCCACTTTACTTTTCTTCCATCTTCACTTTTATAACCACCAATATCTCTACAATGATGTACTCCTTCCAAATGTAGCAAGACCTCTCCTACTACCTCTGAGTGATATCCTTCTGACCTTAAAATAAACAAATTTCTTTTTTCTTTATCGGGGTCTTTAATTATTGCCTCATTAGTTCCCTTTACTTTATTTAACAATACTTCCTTGTCTTCTAATAAAGCAAATATACTAACTTCCTCAATATTTTCATCCTTCCAAGTTATTTTAAGTTCTTCTTCTGTAAGTCTAAAAACATTAATGGATTTGAAATAATTCATTAGGTCCCCCTTAACTATTTTTTTATATCTGAAATATTATAAGGTGTATTTTGATATACACAATAATTTAACCAATTAGTAAAAACTATATGTGCACTTCCTCTCCATCTCATAGATGGTATTAAACTTGGATTATCCTCTGGAAAATAATTTTTAGGTATATCAATTTCCATATCTTTCTCCTTATCTCTATAATATTCATCCATTAATGTATTTCTGTCATATTCTAAGTGTCCTGTTATAAAAATTTTTCTATGATCTTTAGTTGAAACGATAAATATTCCTGCCTCTTCTGATTCTGAGAGTATTTCAAGTTCTGGATTTTTTTCTATATCCTCTTTTCTAACTTCTGTATGCCTTGAATGAGGCGCATAAAAAATATCGCTTAAACCTCTTGTTAATTCTGATTTTTCATTATTCACAATATGAGGAAATACCCCAAATTTTTTCTCATTCAATAAATATTTAGGAATCCCATAATGATAGTAAAGCCCTGCTTGTGATGCCCAACATATGTGTATTGTTGAAAATACATTGCTACTACTCCATTCCATAATTTCCTCAAGTTCTTTCCAATAAACCACCTCTTCAAAATCCAATCTTTCAACTGGTGCCCCTGTGATTATTAATCCATCAAATTTTTCATCTTTAACTTCATCAAAATAATTATAGAACTTTTCTAAATGTTCTATAGGTGTATTTTGAGAAGTATAACTTTTTGTTTGAATCAATTTTACTTCTACTTGAAGTGGTGAATTAGATAAATATCTCAGCAATTGATTTTCTGCTTGTATCTTTTTAGGCATCAAATTCAATATAGCTATCTTAAGAGGTCTTATATCTTGAGTATTAGCCCTTTCATTGTTCATAACAAATATGTTTTCATCACTTAAAACTTTATATGCCGGTAACTCTGATGGTATTTTTATTGGCATATTAATCGCCCCCCTGTTATTTAATTATGCTTTTCTTTAATTTTTATATTGATTTTATCATAATTATTTATTTTATCATATTTTTATGAAAAATAATTAAAAAAAGCTTGATTATTTTCTAAAAAGTTGTATTATAGACTAAATATAATTATATATTATCACTGTAAAACTTCATATTGCATAACATAAAAAGAGGTGATCATTTTTGGAAAAACTTAGCTTTATAGAAAAAATTAAAGGAGCTTCAAAAGAAATTTCTTGTGATATAGTAATTAAAAACATATCTATAATCGATGTATTTGGACAAGAGTCTTATATAAGCGATGTAGCAATTAAAAATGGATATATAGTTGGAATTGGAGATTATGAATGTAAAAACATAATAGATGGTACAGGTAAATATATTTGTCCTAGCCTTATGGATGCTCATGCCCATATAGAATCATCTTTAACTACCCCTAATGAATATTCTAAAGTTGCCCTTCTTCATGGCGTTACTTCATTAATAGCTGATCCTCATGAAATTGGAAATGTTTTAGGTATTGAAGGAATAAAGCTTTTAATGGATCTTAGTAAAAATATTCCTTTTGATTTTTACTTTATGCTTCCTTCTTGTGTTCCTGCAACACCATTTGAGAATTCTGGTGCCATTCTTGATAATGAAGCTTTAAAATCATTATATGATGATAAGATGGTTTTAGGATTAGGTGAAGTCATGGATTGTCCTGCTGTAACAAATGGCAATGATGATATGATTTCTAAATTACTATCTATTATAGAAAAAGATAAAATAATTGATGGTCATGGTGCTGGTCTTACATTAGACAATATAAATGCTTATTGCACTGCAAACATTAGAACAGATCATGAATGCAATAATCCTCAAGAAGCTATTGAAAAACTTAGGAGGGGTATGTATATCTTCCTTAGAGAAGGTACTGTAGCTAAAAATCTAAAAGATTTAATATCAATAGTCTCTGTAAAAAATAGTAGAAGACTTTGCTTTTGTACTGATGACAAACATATAGATGATTTAATTAAAACAGGAACAATAGATTCTTCTATTAGAACAGCTATTGATTTAGGAGTTGATCCTTATTTAGCAATTCAAATGGCAACATTGAATGTAGCAGAATGTTATAACTTAAAAAATAAAGGTGCAATTGCTCCTGGTTATATTGCTGATTTTATTATTTTAAATGATTTAAAAACTTTTAAAATTCATGAAGTTTATAAGAGAGGTAAATTAGTAGTTTCAAACGGGAAATTTGTTTCAGATGAAGCACCAAGAAAATTCACATCTGAAATTAGAAATACAATAACTTTGCCTAAACTTGATCAATCTTCATTTAAGATTGATTTAAATAATAAAAGTATTTTAAATGCTATAGAACTAACTCCAAACAAATTAGAAACTAAACATTTAAAATTCAACATATCAGAACTAAATCTGAAAGGTGAATTTGAATCTTCATTAGAAAAAGATTTAATAAAAATTGCTGTTATTGAACGTCATAAAAATACTGGTAATATTGGACTTGGCATTCTTAAAGGTATTGGATTAAAAAATGGTGCAATAGCCACTACTATAGCACATGATTCCCACAATTTAATAGTTTGTGGAACAAATGATGATGATATGATTATAGCCTCTAATAAATTAAAGGAAATTGGTGGTGGAATAATTATCACCTCTAATGGAAAAGTTTTAGCTTCTATAAAATTAGAAATTGCTGGTTTAATAACTGCTCGTCCTCCAAAGGATTTGTTAGATGATTTAGAAAGACTTCATATTGCATTAGATGAAGTAGCGCCCAATATTAATTTTAATCCATTTTTGACTTTATCATTTTTATCATTACCTGTAATACCTGATATAAAGATTACTGATAAAGGTCTTTTTAATGTATTAAACTTTGAATTTATATCTGTAACAGAATAGAATATAAAAAGGTGTTTAAAAGTTAATTTTAAACACCTTTTTATATTCAATCATTCTACTAATAGTTACTGCTCCTTTCCTATATGTTTTTCAAGCAGTAAAAATATGTTAATATAAATTATCATGCAAATTAATTCTAAAATTCTTTTATAAATAATTTATTAAAAAAGACTGTCACAATGGCTCTAATCAGCTAATGCGAAAGTCTCTTTTATCATGATTATTAATAATTTTCTACTCTACTAACTATTTAATATAAACTTCTCAACAACTTCAGCAACACCATCTTCTGTGTTTTTGCCAGTTATATAATCAGCTATTTCCTTTACATTTATGCTAGCATTCTCCATTGCAACTCCAAGCCCAGCAAATTCTATCATATCTAAATCATTCCCAGCATCCCCTACTGCTATTATTTCTTTTGGTGAAACATTTAAATAATCTGCTAATGCTTTTAACCCTACTCCTTTTCCTGACTCTTTATTTATTATTTCTAAGAAATATGGTGTACTTTTAACAACATTATATCTATCATAAATTTCTTTTGGTAAAGCTTCTATAGCCTTGTCCAAAATTTCTGGCTCATCTATAAACATTATCTTTACTATATGTTCATTTTCTTCAATTGCATTAAAGTCACAAACATTTATAGGAATATCATTAATCTTGGCTTCAACTTCAGTATACTTACTTATTTTAGGTGTTATTAGCCCTCTATTAGTAGAAAAAGCATGTATATTTACTCCTAACTCTTCACTTATTTTATATGTATAATGAAGATCTTTTCCCAAAAGGCCTGTCTCACAAATTATTTCTTCACCCTTTGTTTTTTGAACTAAACTACCATTGTAACTTAATACGAATTCATTATCATCAATTAAGTCTAATTCATCTAAATATCTTTTTAACCCATCAGCAGGTCTTCCCGAAGCTAAAACTACTTTAACACCCTTTTTTCTCGCTTCTAATAATGCATTTTTTGTTCTATCAGTTATTATTTTTTCATCATTCAACAATGTTCCATCCATATCTAGAGCAATAATTTTGTACATATAGTATGTCCTCCGTTTTAAATTTTAATATATGTTAATAATTATAACATAAAAGCTATTACTTTTTACATATTTCTTATAACCATACCACATACTATATCGTAGTATATAATTACTTAGGAGGATTTTTTTATGAAAAATAAACTTAAAATTATTATTTGTTTTATTTTACCACTTTTTCTGATATTATTTGTAGATTTTAATGCCCCTACAAATACTTCTTCTGTCGAATCAGAAGTTTCACAACAATTTTCTTTAGATTTTTCAAATACTGATAATTTGCCACTTAACTTTAGAAAGACTTCTGACCTAAGTAATTTGAAAGACAAAAACTTAGATCTTACAGGTCTCGATTCCTTAAATATATCTGGTAGTGGTGAATTTACATCTCTTTCATTATTAAAATTGAAAGAAAATTTAAACACCCCCCCTCCTATTGTAATAGTTGATTTGAGGCAAGAAACTCATGGATTTATTAATGGTAATTCTGTAAGTGACTCCAACCAATACTGTAATGTTGGATTAACCTTTAATGATATTTCAGAAAGAGAAAAACAAGTATTGTCTAATATTCCATTTGGAAAGTCTATTTCCTTAGGTAATGAAAACCATTCATTAATTCCTACTTTAGTAGAAACTGAAGAGAATTTAATAAGACCAAATAACTTAAGATATGTTAGAATTCCTGTTAAAGAAAATGGTCGTCCTACCGATGAAACTGTAGATAGATTTGTTGAATATATAAATACATTAAAAAAAGATACTTGGCTTCATTTTCATTGCAAACTAGGTGATGAAAGAACAACCATATTTATGTCCATGTATGATATGATTAAGAATTCAAATAATACAGAATTAAAAAATATCTTAACTAGACAAGAAGCTTTAGGTGGAACTAATTTGCTTAACTTAGATGAACATGACCCTAAATCAATCTTTATTAAAAATTTCTATCAATATTCTCGTAATGCTGACTTTAAAATTTCTTGGAGTAACTGGATAAAACAAAATAATATTGAACCTTATAATGCAGAAAATGAACTTCCTAAATAGGTTAGGAAGTTTAGGAATAATCAAAAAAATAACAAGTCAATCCGCCAGACTATTTTTCCATCATCCTTGTGTCAGCAGATTGCCCTAATAGCCTAATAGCCCGCTATGAGACCAATCTGCTTCCTTTCCTGATGAAAAATATTCATTGCAAATTTGGATTTGTTATTTATTTTCATGTCCCTTATTTTGTAACTAAACCTTTTATGACTCATACTATATTATTAACTAGAACTTTGTCGAGGTATGAGTTATGATTGAGTCTCTTTTACTAGTATCCTCAGTATGTATAGATGCTTTTGTCGCTAGTATTGCTTATGGCACAAATAAAATAAAAATTCCAATTACCTCTGCTTTAATTATAAGTGGTATTGGTTCTTTAATTCTTGGTATATCATTATTTGCTGGAGGTTTTATAAAAGATTTTTTACCTGGAAAACTTCCTATAATATTGAGTTTCTCTATACTGATGATTTTAGGTATATATAGGTTATTTGAAGGTTTATTTAAAAACTTTATTCAACAAAAAAGTGCTTTAGACAAGCCCCTTAAATTTAAACTCTTTGATATGAACTTTGTATTACAAGTTTATGCTGATGAAACTAAAGCAGACTTTGATAAATCTAAAGTCTTAACTCCCAAAGAGTCATTTTATTTAGCAACGGCCCTTTCTTTTGATAGTTTAGCTGTCGGTTTTGGAAGTAGCTTAGTTGGGGGAGGCTATATTGAGACAATTCTTCTTTGCTTCATAATAGGTATTACTGTTGTTCTACTTGGAGTATTTATAGGTAAAAAATTACTAGAAAAATCTAATGTTAACCTATCTTGGTTGTCTGGAGTAATACTTATGATTCTTGCTATAAACAAACTATTTTAGGGACAATCAAAAAAAACTGTCTTAAATTTAGACAGTTTTTTGGTTAATTTGAATAATCTAATAGATTGATTCTCCATTATGATTATCATATTGTGGATGATTTTTTTCATTTCCCTCATTATTTTGACTATCATGCAATTTTTGTCTTCTCTGACCCTTTTGCACTCCATTATTAGGCTGCTTACTCTTACTCATAGTTATCCCTCCTCATAAATATTATGTCTAATAGTTCTAATATTTATGAGAACAAAACTACATCTTTTCTGGCTCTTTATATTCTACCCCATTAGTATCTACTTTAATTGATTCTATCACTACATCTTTTACTGGTTTGTCATTGTTTCCTGTTTGTACAGATTCAACTTTATGTACTATATCCATTCCTTCTATAACTTTGCCAAATGCTGCATAATCCCCATCTAGATGGCTTGCTGCCTTAGTCATTATAAAAAATTGACTTCCTGCACTGTTTTTATCATTGGCCCTAGCCATAGATAGAACTCCTTCTGTATGTTTTAATGTATTTTGTTTAAATCCATTTTTAGAGAACTCACCTTTAATCTTGTAATCAGGTCCTCCACTTCCATCACCTTTAGGATCTCCACCTTGAATCATAAAATCTTTAATAATTCTATGAAATGTTAACCCATTATAAAACCCTTTATTTGAAAGAGAAATAAAGTTATTTACTGTGTTTGGTGCATACTCTGGATATAATTCAGCCTTAATTGTACCATAATCTTTAATAGTTATAGTTGCTATTGGTAACTTTCCATCTGTCTTTGTATTTTCTTCAGCTTCTTTACTTACACTATTATTACTATTGCTGCTATTTTTATCATTACTACTATTGCCACACCCTACCAAAAGCATAAAGCAAGCACTTACTATTAATATAGCTTTTGTAAAAAATTTTCTTCCCACCTTTAATACATCTCCTTAAATCTCAAATTGTTCAATTTCTATATCAAAATAACCACATTCAGTACAAACAATTATACTTACTATATAGCTATCATTGACCTTACCCGCTCTCTCCATCTTTGCATAACTTTCCCCTTCTTCTGTTTCAAAGCTATTAGAAACTACATTTCCATCCTTTGTATACAGATAAAAATGATATTCATAAAATTCATAGGATTTACTCTTCCCTTGCTTTTCTGATTTACAATTTAAACAAGGATAATTATAATATGCTTTTTCAAAGTCTAATTCTTTTCCATCTAATATGTTTAATATGTAATTTTCATCGATATCCTTTATTGAATTTTCCTCATCATTTAGAAATTCTACAAAATGTTCTTTATCTAGAAAGTATTCTTTATTATTAGCTAAAAACTTCATCTTAATATCTCCTATCTTTTAATTCTCTTATTATTATACCAAAATTTTCAACTTTATTGCACTTTAAATCTTTTTCTAATAGTAAAAAATCAAATTATTAATAGTTTTCACACATTTCTTTCTATATCATTATAGAATCTATAAGGAACACTATAACCATTTTCTTTTTTTCTTCATACGATAGCTACATTTCCATAAGCTTTTATTCCTATAATTCCTTGATTATTTTTATCAAAAAGTTACATGGAAATATCTGGAGTGGTATTAGTTGTTTGATTATCAGAACGTTTTTTAAATCTAATTTTTGCAAATAATTTGTAATTTATTTCTTTTTTTAATTTTTACATAAAAACTCTCCATGAATACACTAAAATATAATATAAATACTTTAATGCATTTATGGAGTATATATTAATTTTTATTTAAAAATTTTAATACAAACTTAAATAATATATTATTAATTTATCACCTAAAAAAATAGCAAAAATACTTCCAAGTGCTAAATATGGTCCAAAAGCAATTTCATCTTTACCATCTCTTAATTTAAATATTAAAAATATTATTGTTATAATACCTCCAATCATAATAGCTGAAAATACTGCAAATACTATAAGCTTAGCTCCTAAAAAAAGTCCACAAATTGCAGAGATTTCTTTATCTCCTCCACCCATTTTCCCTGTAATTCTTTCAATCATGTATATTATCAAAAATCCTATAATAGCCCCTAAAATATGATTTTGTAGATATTCACCATTCTTTATCCAACATATTCCGCCAAAAAATATTCCCATTACTAATCCAAATATTATAGTTCTCTCATATACATATTTAGTATTAAAATCTATCATTCCTATTACTAATAATATTGATATTAAAGTACTATACTTGAAAAAATCTATGGTTAATCCTAACTTCATATACAACATTATATAAAATGTTGTATTAATAATTTCTAATAATGGATATTGTATAGATATTTTTTCTTTACAATTTCTACATTTTCCTCTTAAAAAAATATAGCTTAATACTGGAATTAGGTCATAAAACTTTAAACTATACCCACAATGTCTACAATGAGATGAAGGAAAACTTATAGACTCCTCTTTTGGAATTCTAAATATACAGACATTCAAGAAACTTCCAATACATAAACCTATTAATATAACAAAAAATAAAATAATTATCACTCCTATTTATATATCTTTATATTTAGAGTATGGACTTACTTTCGAACATTTTAAACATAAATTTTGTTTTCTTTGCAATAAAAAAGTGGCTTAGCCACTTTTTTTTAAATGTTCCCTGCCTTTTTCTTGCCTTTTTTTGCTTTTCCTTGTATCTCAGGAACTGATGGTTCTGTGTTATTAAAATGAGATTTATGATTACTTTCAGTTCCATGAGGTTCATTTTCATCTGGTCTTCTCATTCCTGCCTTTGCCATAAAATCACTCCTTATATTATAATAGTTATAGTTTTTAGATTTAAAGCTAAAAATATTCGTTGTAAATTTTAGATTAAATATTCTCTGTTTGAAATATTCCGCTTAATTTATTGTAGCTTCTTTTTCCATAGGCATTATAAGCTGTAACTATAACTTCATACTGAGTATTTGGATTTAATCCTTCAAACTTTTGAATTATAAATTCTGGAGTAGGAATTAAATAGAATTCTGAACTGATTTTATAACTTTTATCTATTTCCCCTGTTTTTACATTTTTAAAATCATATTTATATGAATATACAATATCATCATCTTCTTTTATCTTTGCTTGACCAATTTTAATCTGGCAGGTTACATTACTAACATCATTTATTTCAAGCTTATTATCTTTATCAAAATATGGTTCTTTACTCTTATCCTTTCTATCTTTTGTATATTTAAAATCTTCTACTCCCTTTGAAGTATTAATAATCCAGTCAGGACCAATATATTTTCTTGATAATAAATCCAATCTTTTTATTTTTACAACACTTCCTTCTACTTCTACCACCATCATTTGTGAAGCATTTCTTGAATTTGGTGGTATACTTCCATACATCATATCTTGATCTAATTCAAAATAACTTATAGTACTTGTATTAAGAGCTGTAAAAGTGTTTTGGTATATACTTTTGGGATCATTTAAAGGATAGTGAGAATGTCCTGAAAAATGGATAACTTGAGGATAATTATTAAATATCTCAGATAAATCATTTGTATTCCATAAATCAGTTCCACATACTGTATTTTTTATTCCATGATGCATAAATACAAATATAGGTTTCTTAGGATTTTCTTTAGTAGCTTCATCTAACTGTTTTTTTAACCATTCTTCATCTAGATTATAAGTACTTCCTCCATACTCTTCTTCACTTGAATGTGGACTTATTGTAATGAAATGATAACCATTTATAATCAAATTCTCCTTAGGATTTTTTCCAGTTATTTCTTTAAATAAACTTGCTGTGTTTCCTTCATGATTTCCCATAGATGCTATAAGTTCTGTTTCTGACTTTTTATTTTTATCTATAATAGACTTAACTGTATTATATTCTAATTCAAATCCATTATCTGTTAGATCCCCTACTATAGCTATAGCTTTCATTCTGGGATCTAAACTATACATAGTTGAGAATACCTCATTAAGTCTTTCTATCTCCTGCAATTTATAAAGCGATATATGTATATCACTTATTACAGAAAATCTTATATCTACATTATCATCTAAAGTTTCAAATTTTGACTTTACACTTGCTTTAGGAATCTTTGCAATAAAGGATATAAGTACTAAAAAAACTGTTATTAAAGTTCTTATTATCTTCTTAATCATTTAATTTCACCTCTTTAATCCACTATATATTTATATGTTTCCCAATAAATTCTTCATTGATGTATATCTTATCCAACACACATGGTTTAAATATTTTTTCTGTAGTTATATATTCCATTATAATACAAAACCTGTAATAATTTTGTTATTATTACAGGTTAATCTTGTTAATTATTTTATAAACTCTATTTCACCTTTTCTGAGTCTTTTTATTCTAGCTAAAGAATATACATCATAACCTTTTCCATCTAGAATTTCTCTTCCTTTTTGAAAAGATTTTTCTATAACTATTCCAATTCCTCCAACCTTGGCTCCAGCATTTTCTATAAGCCTTGCTGCTCCAAGTGCTGCTTCTCCATTAGCTAAAAAATCATCTATTACTAATATATTATCATCTGCACTAATATATTTTTTTGATAATGTAAGTTCATAATCCAGTCCCTTTGTAAAGGAATGTACTGTTGTTTGATATACATCATCCTTTAATATCTTAGATGTTTGTTTTTTTAATGTTACCATTGGCAAATCCATATGTAGTGCCGTCATAACTGCAGGTGCTATACCTGAACTTTCAATTGTAAATACTTTAGTTATCCCTTTTTCCTTAAAATACGTCTTGAAATAAAATCCAATTTCTTTCATAAGTTTTGGGTCTACTCCATGATTTAAAAAAGAATCAACTTTCAATACATTTTCATTTAATGCTTGTCCTTCTTCTAATATTTTTTTACGCAATAATTCCATCATTACATTCCTCCTTCTTTTCTTCTTTTAGAACTTTATTTAATATTAATGCTACTATTGTACCTGTTGAAATTCCTGATGAAAATATTAATTTTATCCCTTCTGGAAGTTGTGATATAAATTCTGGTCTAAATGTAACTCCAAGACCTAGCCCTATTGCTGTTGCTATAATTAAAATATTTCTATTAGTCATTTTTACAGTACTTAATGTCTTAATTCCAGCTGCTGCAATGGTCCCAAACATAACAACTCCAACTCCACCTAAAACTGGTGATGGCATTATATTTATAACAGCTGAAAATTTAGGTAAAAATCCTAATGCTACTAATAAAACACCAGCCACAATAGCTACTCTACGACTAGCATTTTTTGTTAATGGTATAAGTCCAACATTTTGACTAAAAGTTGTATTTGGGAATGTACCTAAAGCTCCTGCTAAAGCGCTGCCTACACCATCTGATAATACTCCTCTTCCTATAATTTTATCATCAGTTTTAACTTTAGCAACTTCACAAATTGTAGCTAAGCACCCAACAGTTTCAATTACTGTGACTATATAAGCTGGTACAAAAGCCATAACATACTTTAAATTAAACTCTACCCCAAATTCAAATATCTTTGGTACCCCAAACCAACTTGCTTCTTTAACTAAAGTAAAATCAACCATTCCTAGAGGTATGCAAATTATATATCCAATAATCATTCCTATTAAAACTGATGCAGAACTAATTATTCCTTTACCATATCTATTAATCAGTAAAGTTATAATAAGTACAAACATAGCAATAGCTATATTTTTAAGACTACCATAATCCTTAGCACCAGAACCTCCTGCTGCCCAGTCTATTGAAACTGGTATTAAAGTTAATCCTATTAAGCATACAACTGTTCCTGTAACTATTTTAGGAAAAAGTTTTAGCAAAGGTTTTATAAAAAAACTAAGTATAACTTCAACTAATGACCCTAAAATTGTTGCTCCAACTACTGCTGGAAGTCCAGCCACTGACCCAACTGCTATTATAGGCGATACAAATGTAAAATCTGTTCCCATAATACAAGGTACCCTTGCTCCTATAGGTCCAATTCTTCTTGATTGCAATATAGTTGCAATGCCTGAAGCTAAAATTGTGGCTCCAAGTATTGTTGTAGAAGTCTTTCCATCTAACCCAAGTGCATTTGATACTACTAAAGGAACTGCAATTATTCCTCCAAATGCTGCAAAAATATTTTGTAACCCAAGTAATATTTGTACAGCTATACTAGGTTTATCATCTATATTATATAGCAATTCATTATTACCTAGTTCTTTTTCTGTTTTTTCCATTAATCTTCTCCTTTTTAATATTCTAATTTTTCTTTTCAATAAAAAACAGCACCTCTTTTGAGGTGCTGCCTTCTACAAAAATAAATAATTACATAAAAAACAACCAACCTCGTAGTCTGCTATTTTATGGCTAGCAGGTAGAAACTTTGGGACCATATTTCCCATATTATACGAGTATCTATAACAGACTTGATTATATCATAAATTGCCATTTCATGAAATTATTTATTTTAATCCTTCTAAATATCTTT
Organism: Clostridium sp. SHJSY1; assembly: GCF_031626875.1. Lineage (NCBI taxonomy): Bacteria > Bacillati > Bacillota > Clostridia > Eubacteriales > Clostridiaceae > Clostridium > Clostridium sp. SHJSY1. The sequence goes on along the minus strand of NZ_JANDMF010000064.1, from coordinate 7,837 downwards.
CAATTCTCTTTAATGATTCAACAATATTTTCCATAGAAGAAGCATAACATGCTCTTATAAATCCTTCTCCACATTCACCAAAAGCATTTCCTGGAACTGTTAATACTTTTTCCTTCTTTAATAAATCTTCACAAAATTCATCTGAAGTCATTCCTGTAATCTTTATAGATGGGAACACATAAAACGCTCCTAATGGTTCAAAGCATTCTAACCCAAGCTTTCTAAATCCATCTACTAAAACTCTTCTTCTCCTATTATATTCCTTAACCATTTTACTAACACTTTCCTCTCCATTTTTAAGTGCTTCTATAGCTGCATATTGTGCTGTTGTAGGTGAACACATTATTGAATATTGATGTATCTTTTTCATTTCCTCTATTAAAATTGAGTTTCCGCAAACATATCCAAGCCTCCATCCAGTCATAGCATAAGACTTAGAGAATCCATTAATAACCACTGTTTGATCCTTAACTTCAGGAAAAGAAGCTATTGATATATGGGGTTTATCATAAGATAATTCTGCATATATTTCATCTGATAAAATTATAATTTCTTTTTCTTTTAATAAATCTACCAAAGGCTGAAGCTCTTCCCTTGTCATAATAGCTCCTGTAGGATTGTTAGGAAATGGTATTATTACTACCTTTGTTTTTTCAGTAATTGCTTCTTCAAGTTCTTTCCTAGTAAGTTTAAAATCATTTTCTGCTTTTAAGTTTATTACCTTTGATTTAGCTCCTGTAAATGCAGTACATCCTTTATAAGCTACAAAACTTGGTTCAGGAATTATTACTTCATCTCCAGGTCCAACTAAAGCTCTTAAAGCTATATCAATACCTTCACTTCCACCAACTGTAACTATTATTTCATCTTGTGGATTATATGTTAAATTAAATTTTCTATTTAAATATTTAGATATTTCTTCTCTAAGTTCAATAAATCCAGCATTTGATGAATAATGTGTATGTCCTTTTTCTAAAGAATATACCCCTGCTTCTCTAACATTCCAAGGTGTAACAAAATCTGGTTCACCTACACCTAGTGAAATAACATCATCCATTTCATTTACTATATCAAAAAACTTTCTTATGCCTGATGGGGGCATATTCTTCACATCATCTCTAATCATCTTCTCTAGTATCATATAAAAATTGCCTCCCTGTCATCTGTTTTCTCTTCTTTAAATATTGTTCCATGTTCTTTATATTTCTTAAGTACAAAATGTGTTGCTGTTCCATTTACATATTCTTGACATGCCAACTTTTCAGATACAAATGATGCTATTTCTTTCATACTCTTTCCTTCTACCATAACCATAAGATCAAATCCACCTGAAGACATTAAATAACAAGACTTTACTTGATCAAACTTATATATTCTCTCTGCAACACTATCAAATCCAACACCCCTTTGAGGAGTAATCTTTACTTCTATTAGTGCTGTAACAGCCTCTTTACCAACATTTTCCCAATTTATTAATGTCTTATATCCAGCAATTATACTTTTTTCTTCATATTCCTTAATGGATGCTTTGACTTCTTCTACTGACTTACCTGTCATAACTGCAATCTGCTCATCAGTATACCTACTGTTTTCTTCTAAAATTTCTAAAATTTCTTCCATTTTAAATCCTCCATAAATATAAATTGAGTAATAAAAAAAACTCCATCCCCAAAAAGGGACGAAGTTAGTAATCCGCGGTACCACCCTAATAAGTAAATTTCTTTACTCACTCTAGTAAGAATACGATCATATTCTTCCCTTTATAACGTAAGGGTTACGGCATTATCTACATTAAGAATAATCTTAGTTCTCAATAAGCGATTCAAAGGCTGCTTCTTAAAAGATTCCTACTAAGTTTCACCTAACCTTAGCTCTCTAAAAGGAATTTATTTTATTACTCTTCCTTATCATTATCTTTTCCTATTACATAAATATTATCTATTATAATTTATGCTAAGTCAATGATAATTATTGGTTATTTTTAATTAATTCATTACATTCTTTAGCTAGTTTTGTAAAACTGTCAAGAGACCTCTCTATTTTTTCATAACTTATACAATAAGAAAGTCTAACATATCCAGCTCTTCCAAATGAACTTCCTGGAACCATAAGCAAGTTATATTTCTTACCCATTTCTACAAACTTTTTATCATCTTCAATTAATGCTTTAGGAAACAGATAAAATGCACCCTCTGGTTTTATACATTCAAAGCCTATTGATTTTAAATGATTATATAATAAATCCCTATTTTTCTTATATATATTAATATCAATTTCTGCACCTAAAGTTTTAGCAATAACTCTTTGAAAAAGAGATGGTGCATTTACAAATCCAAGTATTCTATTAGCAACATTTAAAGAGCCTATGATATCTTGAAAATCATCTATTTCTGGATTTATCGCAATATACCCTATTCTTTCACCTGGGAGAGATAATGATTTACTATATGAATAACCTATAAATGAATTTTTATAATATTTAAGTATAAAAGGAACTGCTACTCCAGCATAAGAAATTTCTTTATATGGTTCATCAGAAATTAAGAAAATGCTTGTTCCATATTCTTTTTGTTTCTTTTCTAATACATCTGCCATTCTTTTTATTGACTCTTCACTATATACTACGCCTGTAGGATTATTTGGTGAATTAATAATTATAGCTTTTGTCTTCTTATTTATTCCTTTTTCTAATTCCTTTATATTAGGTTGAAAAGTTTTTTCTTCAGATTCTACTATAACAAGTTTACCTTCAAAATTCTTAACATAATTGGCATACTCCCCAAAAAAAGGTGCAAAAGTTATAACCTCATCATCTGGATTAAGTAAGGTTTTCAATATAATATTTAATCCACCTGCTGCCCCACAAGTCATTACTATATTATCAGGAGTTAAATCAGTACCATTTAATTTATTTATGTATTTTGATATTTCTTTTCTAACATCTTCATAACCTGAATTATTCATATATCCATGCACATAATTAGGACTTTCTTCTTGTAAAATATCTGTTATAGCTTTTTTTATGGCTTCAGGTGGTTCAACATTAGGATTTCCTAAACTATAATCAAAAACATTTTCTTCTCCATATATTGCTGATAACCTTTTACCTTCTTCAAACATAGCTCTAATAGTAGAACTATTTTTAACCAATTCTTTCATCTTCTCAGAAATCATTTCTTACCCCCTAAAATAATAATAGTAACTATAATCTTATAAAATTATAGTTACTATTATACCATTTTTCTCCTACATATATGCAATATATATATCAATTATATATATATTTTTATTTATTATTTCTTGATAGATAATGATACAATGCTCCAATTTTATTTGCATCATTACCATATTGGCATTTTTTTATTTTTGGTTTAATTGTCCCTTCAGTATTTTCTAATAACCACTCTAGTTTTTTATCTATAGATGAAATATAATTCTTTCTTTCACAAATTGCTCCACCTAATACTATTACTTCTGGATCATAAGTATATTGAATATTATAAATTCCAATTGCCATATAAGTAAAATATTTTTCAACTTCTTCTACCGCAATAGTATCTCCTTTTTCATAAAGTTCAAAAGCCCTTAATCCATCTACATCTTCTTCCTTTAATCCTTTTCTATTAGCAATATTTCTTGCTAAAGCAATAGTTGATCCTATTCTACTCCAACTTAATAATTCATTTTCTTCATAATTTAAAATGCAGTACCCAAATTCTCCACCATGCCTGTGTGTACCTATATGAATCCTTTTATCTTTAACTATTGCACCACCAATTCCAGTTCCACATACTATAAAAGCTAAATCACTTTCTTCTTTCCCTGCCCCTAACCAAACTTCACCTAAAGCTGCACAATTCGCATCATTTTCCAGCTCTACATTTAGACCTGTCTTATTAAGTAGAACTTCTTTAAAATTAGGACCATGAATATATGGTATTGCACTTGTTCCACCTATAACTCCTGTTTCACTATCAACTGCTCCTGGAGCACTAATAGCTATTCCTTGTAAATCATAACTGCCTCTATTATCATTTACTATTTTCACTAAACCTTGAAAAAAAGTATTAATATCACTAGCTACATCTATTTTGTCACTATTTAATATTTCACCAACTTCGTTTATTACAGATGCTTTAATTGAGCTTCCTCCAATGTCAAATACCATATAATTTTTCATATTGCTTTCCCCCTAATTAAAATCCATTGTTTTCTACTACTTCCTTAATCCATCTTCCTGATTCTTTAATAGTTTTCCTTTGTGTTTTTAAATCTACTGCAATAAATCCATATCTATTTTTGTATGCATTAGTCCATGACCAACAATCTATAGGAGTCCATGTATGATAACCAAAACAATTTGAACCTTCTTCTATACCTTTATGAAGGTATTGTAAATGTTCTTTATAGAAATCAATTCTGTAGTTGTCTTCAATAACACCATTCTCATTTATATATTTATCTTCCCCTTCTACACCCATTCCATTTTCTGAGATGTACCAAGGAATATTTCCATAATTATTTTTTATATTTAGGGCTATATCATACATACATTTAGGATATATTTCCCACCCCCTATATGGATTTAGTCTTTTTCCTGGCATATCATAATTATCAAAATACTTATCTGGCATCCAACCTCTTGCAATATCAAAATCAGATTCCTTTGCTTTAACTCTTCTTGGTTGATAATAATTAACACCTAGAAAATCAATTGTATTTTCTTTAATTATCCTTAACTCTTCCTCTGTTGATTCCCAAATCACATTATCCTTCTTAAGTGTTTCAACAAGACTTTCTGTAAACTTTCCTTTTACTGCTGGGTCTAAGAAAGAATTATTAAAAAAATCATCTGCAAATTTACTTGCTTTAACATCTTCTTCATCTTGTGACCTTGGATATGATGGTGTTAAATTAAGAACTATACCTATTTTTCCACCCTCTTTATTATATCCCATATTTTTATATTTTTGTATAGTTTTTGCTGACGCTAAATTAATGTTATATAATACTTGTATAGCCTTTTCTCCATCACTAATTAATGGGTAATGGAATTTGTATAAATACTCTCCTTCCACAACAACCATTGGTTCATTAAAAGTTGTCCAATGCTTAACCCTATCACCAAATAGCTTAAATGCAGTTTCTGCAAACTTAACAAATAAGTCAACCACATGTTTAGATTCCCATCCACCATATTTATCATATAGTTCTACTGGTAAATCAAAATGATGTAAGTTAATTACTGGAATTATATCATTTTTCAAAAACTCATCTATTACATCATTATAAAATCTTATTCCATCCTCATCAGGGAGTCCTGTTTCTAAATTCTTTATAAGTCTTGTCCATTGTATTGAAGTTCTTACACTATTAAGTCCAATTTCTTTAATCATAGATATATCTTCTTTATAACTATTATAAAAATTAGATGCTATATCAGGCCCAACATTATCAAAAAAAGCATCTGGATCTATATCATACCAATAATCAAATACACTCTTATGTGGTTTATTAAATCTGCCTTCAGCTTGTGGCCCTGAAGTAGCTGATCCCCACCAAAAATTTTTAGGAAACTTTAATTTTGTAGACATAACTATTACCCTCCATATTAATTTACTATATTTTCAATTCTACACCCATAATACTTTCTCGTCAATAAAAGTCATGTCTTTTACTAATATTAATATGTCATTTATTTATAAAGATGATATTAAAAAAAGTGGCTATGCCACTTCATCTTATACTTTATATTTTAAGTTATTTTTATTTTTATTAGAACTCTTTTCCTATATATTAATTTTCTATTTGATTTATTCTGTTAACACATATCCAATACCTTTAAGCGTTTTTATATAATCATGTTTAATTTTTTTTCTAATATTTTTTACATGAGCATCTATTACTCTGGTATCCCCATAAAAATCATATCCCCAAACATTTTCTATTAAAAATTCTCTACATGCCACCTTAGGATATATTTCTATTAAAATTTTTAATATATTAAATTCTTTTAATGTTAACTCTATTTCCTTATCTTGAATGTAAGCCTTATATGTACTAAGATCAAGCTTTAACTCCCTAAATTTAACTAACTTTCGAAAGCTTCTCAATTGTTTTTTTCTTTTTAAAACTGCCTCTATTCTCTTAATTAATATATTTAAAGAAAATGGTTTTTTAACATAATCATCTCCCCCTAAATTAAATCCTTTTATCTCATCTTCTTCATTGATTAACTCTGTTACAAATATAATTCCAACTTCTTCATTATCTTTTCTTATAATTTTGCACAATCCATAACCATCTAATTTAGGCATTAATATATCTAAAATAACTAAATCATAATTATTATTTCTATAATACTCATATCCTTCCATACCATCACTTGCTGCATCTACATCGTAATCTTGGGACAATAGGAACTCAACTATAAGCTCTTGCATTTTTAAGTCATCTTCTACCACAAGAATTCTACTCCGCATTTTATACCCTCCGCTGTCACTCTCATTGATTTCTTTACACTTTATAATATCATTATATACTAAAATAATCCCATATAAGATTATATCTTATATGGGATTATTTATTCATTTAATGTAATTACCCAAATATAATTACATTGATATTAGCTCCCCAGCTAATATCGACCATTTTTAGTTTCCCAATGTCCCAACCTAGTTAAAAGTAACCTCTTAGTGATTATACTAATCACCATTTCATCGTTTACAAAATAAATTATTCTCACAAAAATTAATGATTTATTTTATATTAGACTTAAAGTTCTAATCTCTAAATCCAATATAATAATAATATATATATTTATAATTAAAATGAATTTAATGTGAATTTAATGTGCGATTTGTAAACATAAAAAGTATACATATATATAATATTCCATTTAACTAGATTGTTCTAATGCTTAATTAATTTTCCTTCTTTCTCTGCCTTTCTTTCTTCTATTAAATTTTTTAAGAGATAATTTAAAGTCCAATTTATTGATGTTTCTGTAACTATAGCCTTCATGGTTGGAGCTATTCTCATCTTTTTCATATTATCTATGAATATACTTACTTTTTTAGATGGTAAATTATTAAATATAATAGCTCTATCCTTTACACCTGTACTATTATTATCTTCACTAATATTATCTTTCAAAATGTCTTTTATGGTATTCTCTGAATTTTTCCAACAAACTTGAATCTGATCATTTATTCCTACCATTAAAGCATAACTTTTAATAAGTTTTTTCTCCTTATCATTAAAATTGCATATAATTATACATTCTCTATCATCCATATTTTTCTCCTACTTTTTATTATAATATACTTTTATATGTTTCCTCTTTAAAACCTAAAATAATCTTATCATCTTTTATTAGCACAGGTCTTTTAACAAGCATTCCATTAGTAGATAAAATTTTAGCTGCTTCTTCTTTTGTTATATTTTTAACCTTATCTTTTAAATTCATTTCCTTGTATAAATTTCCTGATGTGTTGAAAAATTTCTTTGTTTCTAAACCACTAATCTCCATCCACTCTAACAACTCTTCTTTTGTAGGATTTTCCTCTACTATATGTCTATCTATAAACTCCATGTTATTATCAATTAAAAATTTTTTAGCCTTTTTACATGTAGTACATTTTGGATATTCAATAAATGTTATCTTCATATTCACACCTCTTATTAATTAATAATAGTTATTATATCATAATAAACTAAAAAAAACTATCTCTTCTATAAAGAAAAGATAGTTTTATATAACCTGGCAACGTCTTACTCTCCCACACAGTCTCCCATGCAGTACCATCAGCGCTGTAGAGCTTAACTTTCCTGTTCG
>NZ_JANDMF010000063.1:0-25794 GCF_031626875.1 Clostridium sp. SHJSY1 | reverse complement strand
AAAACGGTCTGTTTGCTATGCAAAATTTTAATAAAAATATTTTTTAATATTTCACTTGACTTTGCTTAGCTGGTCTTATTAATTATTTCTTGTATCTTACTTTTAAAAGCTTCTATATTTTCATCTAGGATAATTAAATTTATTCCCATTTCTTTTGCCCTATTACTAACAGTAATTTTAGTTGGTTTCTTTGTGGCTACTAATATTTTAATAGAATCTTCACCACCTAACTTCTCACTATAAACTTCTAACTCATTTAATGCATCTTCATCATACTTTTCACTATCTTTACATGATATACATACAAGAACTGAATCTTTAATAGCAATTACATCTATTTCATTTCTTACCTCCTTTGCTTTATTGCTCCAACTAAATATTACTCCACTCTTTACCTCATCAATCTCATTTATTTCTCTTATAACCAAATGGGTAAGTACTTCTAACCATGTTCCACTCTTAAATAGAAAGCCTTTCAAATAATCATTTTTAAAATCAACAGTTATCTCTTCTTTATCCTTTTGATAGTTTATACCCTTAATATTACTTAAATATTTTAAAGAATTATTTAATAAACTAATTTCTTCTTTTTCTAATGTATTTGTATTTACTATAACTTTATAATTATCTTTGTAATCATGTATAAAAATTTTATTATCATATAATCGTTGTTTATATTTATGCCATATATTAATGTTACTTTTTATTATGTTAGTTATATCAATTATTTCTTTTATATCTACCAAATAGGATGATTCATCAATTATGTTAATTCCCGAAAGTTCAAAAATATCTTTAATTTTCATATCCTTAAATTCTTCATGGCATGCTTTAAAATCATCTGTAAGTATGTATCTTCGCTTATTTATTAAATCTACATAAATACTTCTTATTCCTAATTCTGATGCAACTTTAAACAACATTAAGGCAATTAATCTATCTCCCCCTGTCATATTAATTAAAGCATCTTTATATCTATCAACTATACTATATACACCATTAATATCCCCAATTTTTATTTCTTCAAAATTTATTAAACAATTAGGAATAATTTTAGAATATGTGTTTTTTAATTCATTAATTATTTCATTATCATATTTTGTACAAATAAAAACTAAATTTCTAACTTTAAATTTCTCAGCTAATAGCACATTTACTTCATTATGTTCATCAAACAAACATACTAATGTATTAAATATCATAAAATAACATCCTTCTAAATTTTATTACTTTATTAATTTAACCATTTAAGAGTAAAAGTAAACAAATATTATTTATATAACAAAAAAAACTTAACCCTATTGGTTAAGTTTTTTATATTGGCAGGGCGTACAGGAATCGAACCCATAATGTACCGTCCGTAGCGGTAAGTTATATCCGTTTAACTAACACCCCTTAATTAAATAACAGAATTATAGTATCATAAAATTGAGAATATAGCAAGTTATTTATTTAATATATTCCATATTATAGATATATATCCGAAAATTCAACTTCCAATTGTTCAACCTTGCTTCTTCCACCTATTTCATAATTAATTTCTTTATCTTTTAATATTGTAATAGGGATGTTCACAATAAATTTTGAACCTCTACTTTCTTCACTATAAAGAGATACTGACCCTCCATGTGCTAAACATAAATAATTGACTAAATCCAATCCTATACCACTTCCAGAATGTTCATTACTCTTTCTCTTAGATGCTTGAACAAATCTATTAAATATTACTTTTTGATCTTCTTCTGATATTCCTTCCCCCTCATCTTCTACTGATATCTTAATATCTTTATCATCTGCATTTACTGTTAATAATATTTGTGAATCCTTAGGAGAAAACTTAATTGCATTTGATAACAAATTCATTACTATCCTATCTATTGCTTCTGGATCGACAGCACAAATAAGTTCTTCTACATTTGTGTCAAAAATAATCTTTATCCCTTTTGATTCAGCATACTTTTCTGTAGAAGTTACAGTACTTTCAATCATACTAATTATCTCTACATTAGATTTCTTTAAATTGTAATAATTTTTTTCTAATTTTGAAGAATCTATTAAGTTGTCAATAAGTTTTACTATTTTTAAACTATTTCTTCTTATTATATCCTTATATTCATTTCTCTTATCTCTCAACTTTTTATCACTTTTTTCGTCATCATATTTTAAACATTGTAAAACACTCAAAATTACGTTTAAAGGATTTCTCAAATCATGTGAAATGTTTAACAAAAATTTTTCTTGCAAATCTTTTGTTTCCTTTAATTCATTTATTAATTGAATTAATTCAAATCTACTCATACTCTCAATTTTATTTTTTTCTAATCTATTACTTAATTCCATTTTAATCTCCCCTTATACCACTTTATGTTATAAATTCCATTTTTTTCTAACTCATATTTATATAATAGCACACTCTATTAATATAAACAACCTTCTCTTTTGTAAAATTTTGGTTTATGATATAAATTTATCACTATTTTGGGGTTGAAAAAAAATTTTTTGTCTTAATTAATAATAAACTTAGAACTACTACCATCAGCTGATATAGCTATCTCTAATTTCGATTCTATCCTCTCTTTTAGCTCAGGAACATGAGAAATTATTCCTACCAATCTTCCTCCTCTCTGAAGCTCAATTAATGAATTTATAGCATTATCTAATGATTCAGTATCTAAAGTTCCAAATCCTTCATCTATAAAAATAGTATCCAACGATATTCCTCCAGCATTTATTTGAACTACATCTGATAATCCTAAAGCTAATGATAATGAAGCTTTAAAGCTTTCTCCTCCTGATAAAGTTTTTACATGTCTACACTTTCCAGTATAATTATCATAAACCTCAAGTTCTAATCCTTGTTGATAACTTCCTTTTCCCTTATCCTCTTTCCTTTTTAATATAAATCTCTCTCCCGTCATCTTTCCCAGTCTTAGATTTGCCGAATTTATTATTTCTTGAAAATATGAAGCTAATACAAATCTTTCAAATGTAACATATGGACTTTTTTTGCCATTAGCCAAAGCCGCTAATTCACCTATCACTTTATATTTTGCTTCTTTATCTTTAAATTGCTCTCTAATATCCTTTATTTCTCTTAATATATTTGAGTTATTTGTTACAATTGAGTAAATTTCCTTTTCTTCTTTATAAATTAAATCTTCTTTTAATTTAAATGTCTTAATTTCTTCTTCTATCTTTTCTACATTAGCTAATTCAATTCCTCTTGTCTTTTCCTCTAATTCCAAATTTCTATCACTAATAGATTTAAACTCTTCATTAAACCTATTAACTTCATTTTTTATAGACTCACTTTCACTTATCATATTTTTAATTTCTTCATATTCTTTATAATTTTTAAACCCATAAGTATTAATTTTTTCATTCAATAAACTTCTTTTTAATTTTATTTCTTCTTCTAATTCTTTTATTGTTTTTTCTATTTCTTTTGACTTTGTTTCTTCTGCAGTCAATTCATTATTGTACTTATTTACAATTTCTAATGCTACCTCTAATAATTTATTCTTCTCATTTAGCTTATCTCCAAATATCTTTACTCTATTATCTAATTCTTTAGTTGATCTTATATCTATTGGTACATCTTTTTCTAGAGCCTTTAAACTCTCTTCTTCTCCCTTTATATTCGCAAAAACAATTGTATACCTATTATTATTCCTCTCTAATACTCCTTCTTTCTCCTTTAATTCTTGATCTATTTTAATTAGTCTTGAATTTAGTTGATCTTTTTTAGATATTTCTTCCCTAACAAATTTCAATTCTTCTTTAATCTTATTAATTATATTTCCTATTTTTTTCCCTGAAGCTAATACCTTTTCCTCAGTATATTCATCAAAAATTACACTACATTCTATAATATTAGCTAAACTCTCTAGCTTTTTAGTAATTACTTCATTTAATAAATTATCTGAAGCTGACTTTATTTTAGTTAACTCAAGTAAAATCTCATTATATTGCTTTTGATGTAATTCAAATAATTCTTTGCTAGCACTTAGTTCCTCTTTAGTTGGTATATAGCTTTGTCTCTTAGCTGGACTTGGATGATTTAAAGATCCACAAACAGGGCAAGGTTCTCCTTTATTAAGTTTCATAGCTAATATTCCAGCTTGTTCCTTCATATATAATTCTTCTTTTTCTTCAAATTCACTTTTATTCTTAAGATATATCCTTTCTTTATGCTTAAAATTTTCCTTTTGTTCATCATACATTTTATTTATTTCTTTTAATTTAGAAATTCCTTTATATAATTCCCTTACTTCACTAATTTGCTTATTATTATCTTCTATTTCCTTTTCTAAAATTATCTTCTTCTTTTCAAATTCAGAAATCTCATTAATTAAGTTTTCTTTATCTCTTTTTTCTAACTTAAGTTCTTCTGTTAATTCCTTTTCTTTATTAGATAATTTTATAATATTTTTCAATTCTATATTCAAATCATTAATACTCTTAATCTTATTATCAAATTCAATTATTTTAGGCTTTTTATCTTTTAACAGACTAATTTGCTCTGATAATTTTGCTCTTTCCCATTCCTTGCCTTCTTCATCCTTTAGAGATTTTTTAGCCTTGATTAATTTTTCTTCTATATCTTCTGTTCTTTTTTTACATTTAACAATTTCATTGTCTTTTAAACTTTTATTATTTTTTTGTTTTACTAAATCCTCTTCTATAAATATAAGCTCTCTTGCCCTATCTATTTTATTTAAAACTTCTTCTTTCTGTTTTATTAAATTTTTTTTATTAATCATATCCTCTAAAACAACTTTAACATGCTTCTTTTCTTCTATTAACTTATTGGCATTTTGTCCATTAATTTTTTCATTATTTGATTTTTCAATCTCTTCTCTAATTCTAGATAAATTTTTCTGAACTTCTTTACCTTTTTCTTTACTCTCTTTAACAACTTCTTCAAGATTTTGTATTATAGTATCAAATTCCACATATCCATCTACGATGATATTTTTATCACCTTTTATATTTTTTGCTAAAACTTTAACTTTTTCTTTTGAACTATCCAATTCTTTGTAAATAGCTTTTGATTTTTCTGCTAAAAGAGCTTGTATTCCTTCATAAATATATGTGTTAAAAATTTTCCTAAATATTACTTCTCTCTCTTTTGAATCTGCTAAAAGAAGCTTTTTAAATTCTCCTTGTGGTAACATAACTATCTGTTTAAATTGTTCTTTATTGATACCTAATAGTTCATTTACTTTATTACTAACATTATTAGCTCCTGTTCTAACTTTTCCATCTGGCAATATTAATTCAGCTTCTGACCCTTGTGTTGTAAATCCTTCTCCCTTAATTTTAGGTTTTATTTGTTGTGGAATTCTCTTAATATGATATTTTTGACCTCTTAATTCAAAATCTAATTCTACAAATGTCAATCTATTATTTGCAGCAAAATCGCTTCTTAAAGAATCATTATCTCTAGTACTTCCACTAGCTTCTCCAAACAAAGCATAACTTATAGCATCAAATATAGTGGTTTTTCCAGCACCTGTAGCTCCAGTAATTAAAAAAATATTTTTCCCATTTAACAACTCAAAGTCTATGACTTCTTCCTTAGCATAAGGTCCAAATGCAGATATAACTAACTTTAATGGTCTCATATTAATCTTCTACCTTTCTTAGAATTTCTTTTATAATATCTTCTATTATGTTTTCCTTTTCTATTGTAAACTCTCCACTGCCAAGATTGTTATAATATTCTTTAAATAAATCTAACTCTGATTTATTTCTATACCCTTCTGATGCAGCTGTATTACTTTCTATTAAATTCTTTTTTTCCTCTCTTCTAAGTAACATTATATTTGGATAAACAGACCTAAGTTTTCCTATAGGATCTAACAATTCTCCCTCATCAGTTAATATAGCTTGAATATAATCTTCCCTATCATTCTCTTCCTCTTTAGCTGCACATATTAATTGTTCTATAAAACCTTTTATTATTCTCATATCTCTTAATGGATTTATTTCTAATAGTCTAATATTTATTTCTTTATTTTCATATATTTCAATTATGGTTACTCCCTTTTTATGACTTACTTCTGAAAAAGAATATTTAAGTAATGATCCTGAATATCTGATAAAGTCATTGCCAACCTTTTGTCTTCCATGTAAATGACCTAAAGCTACATAATCAAAATTTTTAAAGATTTCTCCATCAATTAAATCCGTCCCTCCAATTGATAGAGGTCTTTCAGAATCTGATGTTTGTATCTCTGCAACTTTATATTTATCTTCTTCTTCATCCTCCATTGCCTCTGTTCTTTTAGCTGTAACATATCCATGAGCAACAATTATGTTAACAGCATCATTATTTATCTCAGCTTCAATTGTAGAAATAATAGCATTCATAGCATCATTATGATTTTTTATATTTAAATTATTATATTTTTTTCTAACAACTGCAGGATCGGCATATGGTATTAAATAGAAGTTAACCTCTTGTCCATTATCATTAAATTTTACATTTTTTATATCATCTTCAAGTATCCCTGATATAAATAAACCTTCTTTCTCCAATATATTGCTTCCAAAATTTAATCTTTCACCACTATCATGATTTCCTGATATTGCTATTATTTTCACTCCATTATCTATTAAAATTTTTTTAATAGTTTCATTTAATAACTCTACTGCTTCAACAGGAGGAATAGACCTATCATATATATCTCCTGCAATAATTAATACATCAGGTTTTTCTACCTCTATTAATTCTATTAATTTATTCAAAACATATCTTTGATCCTCTATCATAGAAAATTCATTTACTATTTTTCCTATATGCCAATCACCAGTATGAAATATTTTCATTGTTACTCCTCCTAATCATTTAAATACTACAATATAATAAAAAGTGGCATAGCCACTTTTTATATATTTCCTCCATTTTGACCTTCTTTTCTTATATCATTTAATATTATATAAGTATATAACATTGTTCCAATCATTCCAGCTGTATCAAAAGAAACACTAGGAATCAAAATTGTTAATATTAATACCAATATATTAGGAAGTGTTGCAGCATATATAACTAATGGAAATAAATTTCTTAAATTCATATCTAAAGCAAATATCCTACTTGGTAATAATGAAAAAATTGCTATCATTAAAGCTATAAATAAATAGAATATAAATTCTTGTATTATATAAATGATAAATATCAATATTATGATTGGAATCTTGAAGCCTCTTATCATTTCAATTAATGTTTTATTATTCACTCCATCAACTATATTTAGTTCATTATAAGTAGCCTTAACTTTACTAATTTCGGAACTTTGATTTATATTTGAATCAAATATTATTCCATCCTTTAATATTAAAACATATGAATCAACATGAACTGTCAACGCTCTTATCTTATCCTCTTCATTTATATTAATATCTTTATCCATATATATTAACATATTGTTTTCTTCAATTTTTAATGGAGAGTTTTCTATATTTAATTTCCCATCAGCAATAGAAAATTTATATTTATCATCATTCATTATTTCAATAGCTCTATTACTTGATTTATTAAAACTTACTACATTAACAATTCCTTTTAATCCACCAACAAAAATACTTAATATAAAAGCATATAAAATAGCTTTTCCTACACCTTCTTTTATATATTTAGGAAATTCTTTCACATTATATATTGAATTGGTAAACTTAGTTATTACATTAGTTCCTTTAGCCATATCTTACTCCTATTTCAATTAATTTATAATACATCATATTATTATGAACATTTATATTATAATTTTAACCATACTCTGTTAATTATTACAACACTAATTATTGAATAATTGTTTAATCTGTAAAAATTATGTCAATATTATATGTATATTGCATTGTTAGGAGGTGATAATTAGATGAAGAAAAATAACTTTTATTGGGCAAAAAGTGCCAATAAGCATAATATTCCAAAATTAAAAATACTATTTACTTTACTTATAATCATATTGACTACAACCACTATTTTTGAATATAAAAAATATAAATCTCTAATTACAGAGTTTTCATCTAATTTTGAAGAAAATGATTTTTCCAATGCAAATAACATACTGCTTACTAAAGAAACTTTAAATCCTTTTAAATCTCTTTACCTACAAAAAGATTTAGAAAAATACTTTGAGGGTAAATTAAATACAATTTCTAATGAAATTGAATCTGGAAATATAAATGAGCAATCTGGATTGGATTTAATTCAAGAAATAAGCAGATATGATATCCCTGTAAATAACTCAGAGGGTATTATAAATAATTGCAGTAACACATATAATGCTGGAGTTAACTTTTTTGATTCAGGAAAATATATTTATGCGTATAATGTTTTTTCCAATATAAAATACACTGATGAAAATTATGCTAGTGCTGTAGAATATATTAGAAAATGTAAGGATCAAATAATTTCTGATACAATATTAAAATCTACTAACTTAGCTAATTCTAAAAATTATGATAAAGCCTTATCTTTATTGGATAGTGTAAGTAGTATAGTTGGCGATGATGAATCTATTGTATCTAAAATTGAAGAACTAAAAACTTATCAAGCATGTTCAATTTCTAATGATGCTACAACTCAAGCAACAACTGCTAAACCAACTAACATAACCATGTCTAATATAAATCAACTTTCACTAGATAGTACTACTTCTTATTTAGTTCAAGTTGATTTGAATAATCAAAAAACTAATATTTACAAAGGGAAAAAAAATTCTTGGAATTTAATAAAATCATTTTCTTGCTCTACAGGAACCAATGGAGAAGAAACCCCTAAAGGAACTTATACAATAAAAGAAAAAGGTGCTTGGTTCTTCTCTAATAGTTACAAACAAGGCGGAAAGTACTGGGTTCAGTTTTACGGAAATTATCTTTTCCACTCATTGCCTTATAATGAAGACAAGAGTAAAATAGTGGATTTCACACTTGGAAAACCTGCTTCTCATGGTTGTGTTAGACTTGGTGAATCTGATTCAAAGTGGATATATGATAACATTCCAAGAGGAAGCAAAGTAATAGTTCAATAATAAGTGATTATTTCTTGGGAAATAAAAATAATGCATACTAGAGTTTAAATATCTATTATGCATTATTTTTTTAAATCCTTATTTCTTTATCTAAATAAAACAAATACAGATATGATTCTGAAACATTCTTACCCGTTATTCTTTCTAAAGCATCTTTATAATATTGGATTTGTATAAAATATTTTTTTATCATTTCTTCTTCATTTCCATCCATAACATAATCAGTCTTATAATCTAATAAAATTATACTATTTCCTTCATAAAAGAAACAATCTATGACTCCTTGAAGCCTTACCTTTTCATCTTTAATATTGTCTGATAATTCACCATTTACTTTTAGTGGGCTTATTTCAGTATAAAAAGGTAATTCTTTATACACCTTACTTCCACTTTTAAAAGCTTTCATTAATCTTTTTCCTAAACCACTTTTAAAAAAGTTATAAATCTTTCTATAATTAATTGCTTTATATTCAGTATCACTTAAAAGATTATTCTTAACTAATTCATTTAATTGTTCTTTTACCTCATCGATTGTATTTACTCTATTAAAATCAATTTTTTGCATAACAAAATGAATTGCTGTTCCTCTTTCAGCAGATGTAATACCTTTTTCCTCTTTAAGAAACTTAGGTGTTATATCTATCTTACTTTTATAGAGTTCAGCTCCCTCATTTGTATCTAGCTCCTCATAATTTTTCTTCTTTAAATCTGATACAGAAAAGTTACTTCTAATATTTGTAGCTTCTTTAAACCTATATCTGAAGCCTAGTCTTCTTTCAATTTCTATATCTATTTCTTTGCACATTGAGTTAATGAATAGACTATCTTTCCTTGTTTGATCTATAATTTCTATTGTATTTTCATTAATTAGCTCTGATTTACTCCAAAACTTAACATTCCAAGATGATAAATCTTCTTTAACAGATATATCTGTAACTCCAGAAATATCTCTAATAGCTTCTCCATCCTTATGTTTAGCCACTGCCATTCCAATCCAATCTAAATATGACTTTCCTTTAAGAACTTCAGAAGATTGTATAACATCTCTATCCAAATTTGCTGCATTACAACACTTCTTTGCCCATTTCTCTAAACCTGAAGTTGAACCTGTAATTATAAGTTTTTCCTTAGCCCTTGTAAACGCCACATATAGTATTCTCATTTCTTCTGATAAAGTCTCACGCCTAATTCTTTGCTTTATTGACTCTTTAGGCAAAGTACTATAGCTTACCCTTTTTTCTAAGTCAATAAATTCTGGTCCTAAGCCAAGTTCTTCATGATATAATATATTTTTATTTAAATCCATTAGATTAAACTGTTTTCCAGACCCAGCTAAAAATACTATAGGAAATTCTAATCCCTTACTCTTATGAATACTCATAATTCTAACCACATCTTCATTTTCACCTAAGACCTTTGCACTCCCCATATCTCCTGAAGATTTCCTCAACCTATTTATGAAGTTTATAAAGTTAAATAATCCTTTAAAACTTGTTTTTTCATACACTTCAGCTCTTTGAAATAGTATTCTTAAATTTGCTTGCCTTAATACCCCATTAGGCATAGCTCCTACATATCCATAATAAGCAGTATCCATATATAAATGCCATATAAGTTCATCTATAGGCATATATACAGACTTATCTCTCCATTCATTTAACTTCTTAAGGAAATTTAAGCACTTATGTTTTAATGTAATATCTTCTTCATATTCATCTGCACATATTAATTTTATATTCTCATAAAAATAACTTTCTTTATTAATTAATCTTATATTTGCTAATTCTTCTACTGAAAAATCTAATATTGGTGATCTTAATAATGCTATTAGTGGGACATCTTGCATTGGATTATCAATAACTTTTAAGAGTGACATAATAGTTCTTATTTCTATTGACTCAAAATATCCAGCACCAGTATCTGAATATACTGGAATTCCTTGTGCTCCAAGCTCATCTAAGAATACATCTGACCAATTCTTGGTTGCTCTCAATAGAATAACTATATCTTTATACGTAGCTGGCCTGTATTCTCCTATTTCTTTATCTAGTACTTTAAATTTCTCTTCACCTCTTCTAGATAATAACTCTTTTATTCTTTTAGCTATAATTCTAGCCTCCAAATTAATTGCCCCAACATCTTCTTCCTCTTCTTGAATAGACTCTTCTTCTTGACCCCTTTCAATATTATAAGAAGATTTATCTAAAACATGAAGTTCAACATCTCCTCCACTAATTCCTGGTCCTTCCAATAGCTTATAATCAGCTCCTAAATTTAATGATTCTTCATCTGTATAATCTAATTCTCCAACAACTTTGGACATTAATTCTTTAAATATAAAATTAACTCCATTAATTACTTCAAATCTACTTCTAAAATTTTTATATAGTTGTATTTTTCTGTTCTTTCCTTCATTTTTAGAATAGCTACTGTATTTTTCTAAAAATAATTCTGGCTTTGCTTGCCTAAATCTATAAATACTTTGCTTAACATCCCCAACCATAAACACATTAGGATCATCACTATTTTTTCTAGAAACTAAATCAATAATTGCCTCTTGAACACTGTTTGAATCTTGATATTCATCTACTAATATTTCATCAAAATAATCTTTAAAATTCTCTTTAACATTAACCTCTTCATTTATTAATATTTTTAAGCATAAGTGTTCCAAGTCATTAAAGTCCAGTGCCCCTTTATCTTTCTTAGCTTGTGAAAACCTATCTTGAAATTCAATTACAAGACTTGTAAGTTCTTTCATATAAGGATATGATCTTTGTATAATTTTTAACATTTCATCAGGACTAGTAGAAAATATATCTTCTTTTATCTTTCCAATTTTCTTCTTTACATCATTTCTAATTGTTTTAATTGTTTCTTTTATACTCTCATCTTCAACAATCCCTTTTTTAATAGTTTTAAGCTTAGAAAAACTTATGTTAAACAATTTATTATGAATATCGTCTAGATCTTTATCTAAAGATTCAAAAACTTCTTCTAATGCAACTTTATCTAATTCTAAGTTCTCTAAATATGGTTCTAATCCTAATGTGTTGTAGCATATATCTATAGCTTTATATATCATACTTATCAATCCATTTATTTCAACTTCGAGATTTTCTTTAAGTACCTGAACCCACTTGCTTTTTGAAAGTTCTTCTTTATTTTTAATATTAAAATTTTCAGCTTTTTCCCTAAGCCAATCTTCTGGCCAAGGCCCACTCATTGAAAATCTATACAAATCTAATATTATATCTTTAATTTTTCTATCATCTCTTGAACCACTATATGCTTCAACTATCTTTAAAAATTCATTATCTTCCTCTTCATACTTATCTTCAAATAAATCATCAATTACTTCCCCCTTTAGTAAAACACCTTCAGTTTCATCTAATATTCTAAATCCAGGATCAAGATTTATTACATGAAAATTATTTTTTATAACATCTAGACAAAATGAATGCATTGTCATTATATTTGATCTACTCAATAAAGTTAATTGTTTTTGAAGATTACTAGAGTTTGGATCTTTTTCTAAAGCCTTAGTTATAGCACTTGCTATTCTCTCCCTCATCTCAGAGGCTGCTGCACTAGTAAAGGTAACAACTAACAATCTATCTATATCTACTGGATTTTCTTCATTAGTAATAATACGTATTATTCTTTCAACTAAAACAGCTGTTTTCCCTGACCCAGCAGCTGCAGCTATTAACAAATTACATTTTCTAGTCTCAATTGCTTCTAATTGTTCATTAGTCCATTTAGTTTCCCCCATTATCATATCCTCCTTCCACTGTATCTTTTATCATTTTCCAAATATCATTATCACTCTTTTTAAGTACTAATTTATATTTATTATCTTTTATACTTGTATCAAACTGACATATAGATGAATAATCACAATAATCACAATATGCAGTTGTTAAATTCTTACATGGTTCTATCTTTATTATCCCACTTAACATATCTTCACATAAATCTATCATTTTTTCATTCACATAATCTCTTAGAATATTGAACTGTTCTTCTGTAATAACTGAACTATTAGAAGAGAACTCCCCATCCTTTTTTAATGTGGCAGGAATAACTAAAGAATATGTCTCCATATCATTATCCATTGCCCTAACTAATTCAACATCTTTTAATAGTAATCCATTCATCTTAAGCTTTTGAAGTACCTGTTCTCTTATTTCTTTTTCTTCTAACTCACTTTTACTCTTTATTATAGGATCATCTATCCTAAAATATAATATAGCTCCTGGCATAGCCTGCTTATTGAGTATATGTTCAGAATTTCTAATAATAGCATCTAAATATACTAAAAGTTGAATTTGTAATCCATAATATAATTCATTCAAATCAAACTTCTTAGCTCCAGATTTATAATCTATTATCTTAACATAAGTATTCCCATTCATATCTAGAGTATCTATTCTATCTACTCTACCAGTTAGAAATACATCTTCCCCTGAAGGTAAACTTATTTTAATTGGAGCACCATCATTAAAACTTCCAAAAACAAATTCATTACTAAAAATCTCAAATTGTCCTCTTCTCATTTGTTCTGCTATTACTGATACTGACTTTGTGATAACTCTCTTAAATCTATCTGTAAAGTACCTATATCTCTTACTACTATTAAGTATTGAGTTACTATCTTCCTTTAACTTTGTTTGAATAAGCTCTCCAACTATAATTCTACATCTATCTGCATTTAATTCTGACCATGCTATCTTTTCCTTTTTCACTCTTTTTGTAAATTCATCTAATATATCATGCATAAATGACCCTAAATCAGGAGCTGAAAACTCATAAACTTTTCTATCCCTTGCTTTGAGTCCATATTGCACAAAATAGGAAAAAGGACATTCTGCATATTTTTCAAGTCTTGAAACACTAAATAATAACCTTCCACCGTCTGTACTATATAAGTCTTTCATTTTACTTTTGGACATAATTTCTGCTGCATTACTATAATCTAAACCTTCAAGTATATTTCCTGACCTATTTTTAAATTCTTCTCTATTTTTATACCAAGCATATACTTGCCCCCAATACTCTTCAACCTCTTCCATTTCATAGTTTCTTCTTAAAGCTAATATAAGTTTATTAAAAGTTGGAATAGGAGAAACAATATTAGCATATTTATCTTTTCTATCTCTTAAGTTATACAAATCACTTTCTTCTATTAACTTTGAAAAAATTTTCTTTATTCTAGGAATTATTATTGATGATCTTAGAGATTTTCCTTCAAAATCAGCCATTGGATAGCTAATCATTAAGTAATTACTAGCTAATGTTAATGCAGTATAAACCATAAATTGCTCTTCAAACACCTTTGATTTGGTTGTTGATGATAACTCTATCCCAACTTCTTTTAATACATCTCTATCCCTATCTGACAATATTCCTTCTTCTTTATTAGCAGAAGGTAAAACTCCATCATTTACACCAACTATAAATAATGCTTTTACTTCTCTGCCTTTAATTCTAGCTATATCTCCAATATTTACTTGATCTAAAGCTACTGGTATAACCCCTATCTCTTTACTTGCAAATCCAGAATTTATTATCTTATAGAATTCTTCTATACTCAATCTTTCTTGCCCCATAACTTCTACAGCTTGATTTAAAATATCTAAAACAATCTCAGAAACTTGTTCATATTCCTTCACCTTGCTATTTATTCCATTTTTATCAAATTCCTCTATCCATGATTCTATTCTATTGATAATATCTAAATCTACTAAAAACTCATATAATGCTTTACAAATCACTCTTACATTTTTGCCTTTTTCAATAGCTTGATGAAACTTTATAAGTGGTTCTCTAACCTTTTCCATAATCTTAATTATTTCATTTTCCTCTGATTCTTCATCAAAGTTTAGCCTAGAAGTCCACTTAAATCCCTTTATTCCATTTGCTAGAACATAATTTTCTAATATATCTATTTCTTCTCTATCTATTCCTATTAATCCACTCTTTAAATACTTAAATACACTTTCATAAGACCAATTTCTAATATATATATCAAATGCTGATAGTATTACAACAACCATTGGATTATCTAAAATATCTATCTTTTTATCTAAGAAATATGGAATCTCATATTCATTAAATATAACTGTGGTAATTTTCTCATATTCATCTATATTTCTACAAACTAAAGAAATATCTCTATATCTATAATTTTCATCTCTAACTAACCTTATTATCTCTTTTGAAACAGTCTCAATTTCATCATATGAATTATTAGCCTTATATAACCTTACATCATTTATATAGGTTTCATATCCCTTAAATGGATATGTAAAGAAGTACCTTTCTAAATGGCTAAGTTCTCTGCTATTCTTAAATCTATATGGTTCTTCTTCATTAAGATTAATTGGTTCTAGATAACTTATATTATTTTCTCTCATCATATCTAATAATCGCAGCTCAGTAGATTTAGTAACATTAAAAATATCTGTAACTTCACTATCATTACCTTTATTTAACTCATCCATGCATAGAGTTATATTAACAACTTTACATTGA
Organism: Clostridium sp. SHJSY1; assembly: GCF_031626875.1. Lineage (NCBI taxonomy): Bacteria > Bacillati > Bacillota > Clostridia > Eubacteriales > Clostridiaceae > Clostridium > Clostridium sp. SHJSY1. The sequence continues at coordinate 10,216 of NZ_JANDMF010000063.1, read as the reverse complement.
CTAGCCAAACCTCTTATTACTTCCATCTGTTGAGGAGTAAACGTAGTAAATTCATCTATCCAAATTTCTGCACCCTCATATATATTGTAAGACATAAGCTTCTCTGCTAATATTGTTAACTCATCATCTCCATCTATTAAATTCTCAGCTATATTCATATTGAATCTATCATAAATTACTGATAAGTCTTCTAGCTTATCATGTAGCTCTTTATCTTCAATACTTTTCAGTTTATCTCTAATTGCTTCTGGAGTAATATTATATTTTTTAAATTCAGTTATAGTTTCTGATATTATATCTGTAAAACCTTGCTCCTTAGATATTCTATTAAAATATAGCAATTCTTCATCTACTTGATGAAGAATTTTATGAATAAGCATACTTCTTCCAGAATCCTTCATCCTATCATTAACTCTACCACCACATTGCTCAAACACTCTTTGTGCCATTCTTTTAAAACTTAAAACTTCTGTTCTAAGCAAAGCTTTTTCCCCAACATTTCTAATAAGTAATGTTTCTCTTTGGAATGTGTATTGTTCAGGAACTATATATATTAATTTATTTTCTTCTGTATTCTCTATTTTCTTTTTAATTTGCTCTAAGCAAAAGTAACTCTTTCCACATCCTGCTCTTCCATAAATAAACCTTATTCCCATAGCATTAACTCCTAAAATTTATAATTTCTTAAAAAGAAAAGAGTCCTATTTATGGACTCTAAACTAAACATACTTCTATTTTACTACTTTTCTATTTTATAATACATATATAAAAATAAAAAGCATCTATTTAATATAGATGCTTTTTGGCGGAGAACAAGGGATTCGAACCCTCGCACCAGTTTCCCGGCCTACTCCCTTAGCAGGGGAGCCTCTTGAGCCACTTGAGTAATTCTCCAAATAAGTATGGCGGAGAGACAGGGATTCGAACCCTGGGTACCCGTGAAGGTACGCCGGTTTTCAAGACCGGTGCCTTAAACCAACTCGACCATCTCTCCATAACTTACTTTGCTAGTATAACAACATTTTAGACCTATGTCAACACATTTTCTAATATTTTTTTAGAAAAATTTTCTTAACTCTTATAAATCATTATTATATAATAAATTATAAATACTTAAAGGAGGTAATCATGAATTTATATATTTCAGATTTAGATGGGACTCTACTTAACTCTAATGCATTAATTTCTAATAACAGCAAAATACTATTAAATAAAGCTATAAAAAATGGTATTAATTTCACAATAGCTACAGCACGTACTCCTGCTACCGTAATTGATATTTTAAAAGATATAAATATTACACTTCCTATAATAACCATGAATGGATCTGCTATTTATAATATCAAAGATAATAGATATTTTTATTATTTAACAATTGAACAAGCATTAGTTCACAAGTTACAAAATATTATTGCCAAAGAAAATTTAAGTGCTTTTATATATTCAATAATGGACAATCATTTGTTTGTTTATCATAAGAAATTAACTCATCCGCATCAAATAAAATTCTATGAAGAAAGAAAAAATACTATATATAAAACATTTTTGGAAAAGTCTCTTCCTATAGACTTAAAAGTACTCTACTTTACTATTATGGACTATGAAGATAAAATTAATTCTCTATACTATAAAATAAAAGATATACCTGGTTTATCAATTGTTAAATATAGAGATACTTATAATAAAGAAATAGTAAACTTAGAAATATATCATGAATCTGCATCAAAAGCTAACGCTATAAATTATTTAAAAAATTATTTTCACTTTGATAAACTTATAACATTTGGTGATAACTTAAATGATATTCCGATGTTCAAGATTTCAGATGAATGCTATGCTGTTATCAATGCTGTTGATGAACTTAAAGAAATTTCTACATCAGTAATAAAAAGTAATTTAGATGATTCTGTTGCAAAATTTTTAAATAATATAAATAAAAACCTCAACATTTAATGTTGAGGTTTCTTTTGGCGGAGAGACAGGGATTCGAACCCTGGGTACCCGTGAAGGTACGCCGGTTTTCAAGACCGGTGCCTTAAACCAACTCGACCATCTCTCCATAACTTACTCTGATATTATACTAACACCTTATACTATTTGTCAACATTTTTATCCAAAAAAATTTTTAAATGGGCTTTTTATGTTAATATTATTATATAATAAACTTACTTAAAAGCCCATTTTAAGATACTAGTTTTCTTCTAGTCTTCCATGCTTTTCATACCTCGATATCTTATCTATCCTATTTTCATTGTCAACAAATACAACATGTGGCTTATGATTTTTTGCTTCTTCATTATCTATTTCACAATAAGCCATTATTATTATTTTATCTCCAACTTGAACACATCTTGCTGCAGCTCCATTTAAACAAATTAACCCACTACCTCTTTCTCCAGCAATAGTATATGTCTCAAATCTTTGTCCATTATCTATATCAACTATTTGAACTTTTTCATATTCTAAGATTCCTGCTGCATCTAATAAATCCATATCTACTGTAATACTTCCTACATAATCTAATTCAGCTTGTACTACCTTTACTCTGTGTATCTTTCCTTTTAACATTGTTACATTCATTCCTATAACCTCCGCTATATTTCATAAATAAAATTATCTATTAATCTAGTTTTTCCAATATATACAGCTATAGCTACTAATACTGATTTTTCTATAGTTTCTACATCCTTTATTGATAATAAGTCAACTATTTGAACATAATCTATTTTGGCTAACTCTTCACTATTTAAGTTTTTCTTTATTAGATCTATAACATTTTTACTATTTCTTTCTCCTCCAACTATGGTCTCTAATCCTAGTTTTAGTGACTTATTTAATATTACAGCTGCTTTTCTCTCTTCTTCACTTAAATAAGTATTTCTAGAACTTTTAGCTAATCCATCATCTTCTCTTATTATTGTACAACCAATAACTTCAACATCTAAATTTAAATCATTTACCATTCTTTTTATAATTGCTAATTGTTGAGCATCTTTTTGCCCAAAATATGCTTTATCAGGAGTCACAATATTAAATAATTTACTTACAACTGTACAAACCCCACCAAAGTGTACTGGTCTACTTTTTCCACATAAATTCTCTGTAAGACCTGTCATATTAACTGATGTTGAAAACCCTTCTGGATACATTTCCTCTTTTTCAGGGGTGAAAACAATGCTTACACCTGAATCTGAACATAACATACTATCCCTTTCTAAATCCCTAGGATAACTCTCTAAATCCTCATTAGGTCCAAATTGAGTAGGATTTACAAAGATACTTACTATAACTCTATCATTTTCCTTTACAGCATTATCAATAAGGCTTTTATGACCTTCATGTAAGTATCCCATTGTTGGTACAAATCCAATTGTTAAACCTTCTTTTCTCCATTCCTTTACAACATCCCTAACTTCTTTAATACTACTTACTACTTTCATACTTCCCACCCCCTAATATAATTTATCTATTACATCTTCATTTATTTTAAAACTATGATTTTCTGCTGGAAAAACTCCATCCTGAACTTCTTGAATGTAACTTTTAAAAGCATCTCTCATTACATCACCTACATTTGAGAATTTTTTAACAAACTTTGGTGTAAAATCAGAAAACAATCCTAACATATCTTGATAAACTAATATTTGTCCATCACAATGAACTCCAGCACCTATTCCTATAGTTGGTATAGAAAGTTGACTAGAAATAAATTTAGATAATTTTGCTGGAACACATTCTAGTACTACTGCAAATGCTCCTGCTGCTTCTACAGCCTTTGCATCTTCTAAAAGCTTCTTAGCTGCTTCTTCACTCTTTCCTTGAACTTTAAATCCTCCAAAAGCATTTACAGATTGTGGAGTAAGTCCTATGTGTCCCATAACAGGGATTGATGCATTTACTATGGCTCTAATGCTATCTTCAATCTCTTTTCCACCTTCAATCTTTACAGCTTGAGCTCGTCCTTCCTTCATCAATCTACCTGCATTTACAACTGCATCATAAATTGAAGCTTGATAAGACATAAAAGGCATATCTGTAACTACTAATGAGTTCTTTGCGCCTCTAGCAACAGCCCTTGAATGATGTATCATATCTTCCATTGTTACAGATAGAGTATCTTCATATCCCAAGCAAACCATTCCTAGTGAATCTCCAACTAATATTCCATTGATTCCTGACTCATCAATTATTTTAGCTGTTGAATAATCATAAGCTGTAAGCATAGTTATTTTTTCATTTTTTTGTTTAGCCTCTTTAAATGTTACACTAGTATTTTTCATAATCTATTCTCCAATCATATTTTCTATATTTTCATAACACTTATCTTTATTTTTTATTTTTGCTATCTTTAGTAGTTTTTTAGATAATAATTTATATAACTCTCTGTCATCTTTATTTAAACAATTAAGATGCTTTTCAATAGTTTCTGAATCATTTCTTTCAACAGGACCTGTCAAACTCTGAATTATACCTTTAACCCCTATATTAGCAATATTATTGTTAATTAATGGAGTTAATGCTTCAATTGCTTCTTTTTCATTAAATCCATATTCATGTAATAGACAAATTGCTTCATCTACAAGTGCTATAACATGATTACTAACAACAACTGATGCTGTATGATATTTTGCTTTGTCTTTTATTGTAATGATTTTTGTTTTATTTCCAAGTTTCTGAAACATATCTTTAAAAAAATCAATATGTTTGTTATGTCCTTCAATTGTTATAAATGCTTTCTTTAAATTTTTATGAGAATTATACTTATCACTGATTGCAAACATTGGATGGATTGAATAGCCAAATGCGTTATGACTTTCAATATTAGAAAATACTTCTGAAGATAATGAACCACTACAGTGGCAAATAATTTTATTTTTAATCGACAACTTATTTATACTATTCCATATTTCTTTTATAACTCCATCTGGAGTTGTAATGAAAATAGCATCACATTCTTTAATTAATTCTTCTATGTTTTCAAAGTACATAGAATCTGTAAACATTGCTGCTTCTTTTGCAGACAAAAATTTTTTACTATAGTATCCAATAACATTTAAGTTATTTTCACTAAAATACTTTCCTAAGCAAAATCCTACTTTTCCTGCTCCTATAAAACCTATCTTTATGTTATCACCTCCAAAATTAGAGTGTGACACTTATTAGTCCCATTCCTATATGGATATGAGCTGTCTAAAAATAAAAAATCATTATCTGGTGTAGCTTTCTATAAAAATACCACCCACAATAGAATTTAACACATTTATCTTTCTATTTCAATAGAATAAAAAAAGCCAGTTCTTATTATTTTTATAAAAACTGGCTTTTGAAACATTACTATTTTATTACATTACATCTTAAATATGACTTTAATTCTTCTGGAACTACAACACTTCCATCAGCTTGTTGATAATTTTCTAATATAGCTGCAACAGTTCTTCCAATAGCAACACCAGATCCATTTAATGTATGAATAAATTGAGGTTTATCTTTTGGAGTTTCTTTATACTTAATATTAGCTCTTCTAGCTTGGAAATCTTCAAAGTTAGAGCAGCTTGAAATTTCAACATATCTATTATAGCTAGGCATCCAAACTTCTATATCATATTTTAATGCAGCTGTGAAACCCAAGTCCCCTTTACATATCCTAACTATTCTATATGGTAAACCTAAACCTTGAAGAACAGATTCTGCATCTTCTACAAGTTTATTAAGCTCATCATAGCTATTTTCTGGCTTGCAAAATTTAACTAATTCTACTTTATTAAATTGATGTTGTCTTATTAATCCTCTAGTATCTCTACCAGCAGATCCTGCTTCTGCTCTAAAACAAGCAGAATAAGCTGCATGCTTAATCGGAAGATCATCACCTGCCAAAACTTCATTTCTATACATATTAGTAACAGGAACTTCTGCTGTAGGAATTAAAAAATATCCGTTATTCTCAACTTTAAATGCATCTTCCTCAAATTTTGGCAATTGTCCTGTTCCTGTCATACTCTCCCTATTCACCATATATGGAGGTAATACTTCTGTATATCCATTTTCCATTGTATGTTTATCTAGAAAATAGCTAATTATAGACCTTTCAAGTCTAGCCCCAAGCCCTTTATATATTGTAAACCTTGAACCAGCGACTTTCCCTCCTCTTTCAAAATCTAAAAGTCCTAAATCTGTTCCTAGGTCCCAGTGTGCTTTTGGTTCAAAATCGAACTTAGATATTTCTCCCCAAGTTTTTATTTCAACATTATCTTCATCAGTTTCACCTTCTGGAACTTGTGGATTTGGTATATTAGGTATTCTTAACATTATATATTTAATTTTTTCATCAACTTCTGTTATTCTGGTATCAAAAGCTTTAATTTCATCTCCTAACATTCTCATTTCTTCCATTATTGAGGTAACATCTTCTCCAGCTTTTTTTCTTTTAGGTATTTCAGCTGAAACTTGATTTCTTTTTCCCTTCAAGTTTTCAACTTCCACTAATATCTTTCTTCTTTCTTCATCTAAAGAAACTATTTCATCTATTACTGAAGAATCAAAATCTTCTCCTCTATTTAATAATGCTTTTTTAATTTCTTCTGGATTAGTTCTAATTCTTTTTAAATCTAACATTCTTTTTCCTCCTTAAATTATCAAAAATAAATACAAAAAAAGAGTCTTATTTCCCTTCAAAGGGACGAAAGACTCCGCGTTGCCACCCTAATTGATAGGATAATATATCCTATCCACTTAATTAATTTAACGATTTCCCGTTCTGCTCATCACAGACCCTCCAAGGTGGATTCATAATAACAAATTATTAGTTCACAGCAACCACTAACTCTCTTAAAATTGCATTATTATTACTAGCCTTTTCAAAGGTTTATTATATTATTATAATAAATATATACCAATACTCTGTTTCTTGTCAATATTTTACCAAATTATTTTATTCTCTTTTAATTCTTCGTGTACATATTATATCAACACCTGTATTAAGTATATTACTACATATGATATCTCCTATATTTATTGGGCTACCTACATATATTCTTCCCAACACTTTGGAAAATTCTACAAATAATTTTTTATCAACTTCTTGATTACTTTTTATTGATACAACTCTGTATTTGTTATCTCCTTTTACCCTAACTAAACTAGTAAATACATCCTTCAATATATACTCCCCCTTAAAATGCTTATTTATACTTCATCAAATTCTTTTATCCTACTGACCCACACTGATGAATCCTCTGAATCTTCAACTATATCTGTTGCTCTCATATCCAATTCTCTAGCTAATACATTAATTATTTTTCTCACACAATAAGACCCATGACAATTTCCTAGTGCTGCTCCAGTTCTTCTTTTAACCCCTTGAACTGTTCTAGCTCCCAATGGTCTCCTTATTGAATCAATTATCTCACCTTCAGTTATTTCATTACATACACATACTATATTTCCATACCTACTATCTAAAGCTATTAATTCATTTCTTTCTTGATTATTCATATCTCTAAATCTATAAATTTCTCTTCTCTTATCTACAAAATCTTTTTTCTCACTAGCTTTTAAATTAGATGCTATAGATATACTTATACTTTGTGCTATTGCAGGCGATAGTGTTATTTTACCATAATGAGTTCCTGTTACTCTTATATATCCAAATTCTAAATATTTATCATCTATATTCATAGAATCTTTCTTATATAAATCACTAAATATATTACTTACATTACTTTTGTTAATTCCTGGAATTAACATATTTGCATAATCAATTCCATCATCTATATTAACTGCTCTTGGATTTTTAATTCCTATTATATAACCACCAGACAAGTTGGGTATGTTAAGTACAAAAGTTTTTTCATCTAAATCCTTTATAATTATTTTATCCAATTGCTTATCCATATTGTCATCCATTAAATAATAACTCATATTTTTTGAATCTTCATTATCTTCTACTAGATAACTCTTCTTAACATAATTTTCACCAATATACATTTCATTTGCAATAGTATCAATAACGACCTTACAAGTAAATTTATTCTTATTTGTTGTAACTTTAAATCCCTTATTTATATTACTTATTTCAATAACTTCTTCCTCAAATCTAAAATTAACACCATTTTCAGCAGCAACTTCAGCATAAGCTATAGCTAAATCATATGGTGCTGTAATAGCTACATTTTTTGAATACAATGCTTTCTCCACATCTATTTTTAAATTTTTTTCTATTTCTAAAGCATCCTCTCTATTTATTAGTAAGACATTATCTATTTTTCTTTCCTTTGCCCTTTCATACATCTTTTCTAATCTTTCTATAGATTCAATATTATCTGCTACCCTCAATGCACCTATTCTCTTATATGGAACTTTAAACTTTGAACATGCTTTTTCTATAAGCCTGCTACCTATATTCTCTAATGATGCCATTACAGCATCTGAAGTTTCTGAGCCATCATATACTACTGATGTATTTACAAATGATATATCATCTGCTATATCATAATCCTTTTCTATAAGCGCTATATTCAAATTGTATTTTGACATTTCATAGGCAACAGAGCAGCCTATTATTCCTCCACCTAAAATTAATACATCATAATCCACAGTATACCTCCATAATAAACAATATGTCTTATTCTATAATAAATCCTTTTTCTTTTAATTCAATTAATATTCTATTCATATTTTCTTCTGTATCAGCTGATATAGTGTGAATATGAATTCCATCTGTTAACAATGATAATAATTTTGCTTCATTATTCTTGTACTTTATTAAAAATTTATTTAAATCATTTAAATTTTTAATCATTAGCATTCCTTTTATCTCTCCATATAGCGGATGTTCAACTATAACATCTTCAATAATACCACCATATTTTATAATAATATTAAGCTCTTCATCAAGTTTATTTTCATTATGTGTAACTGCTATTATTTCTTTTATTCTATTATCTTCTTTTCCTATTATATATCCCTCTGGTGTTGCTATTATTTTACTTCCCTTAGCTCTTAATATAGCTATATCTTTAACTATAATCTGCCTAGTAACATTGTATTTAATAGCTAACTCTGTACCTTTCATTGGTTTGATACTTTCAATTAAATCTTTTAGTATATGTTCTCTTCTTTCACTTGAATTCATAACTAATTACCCTTCCTTATTGACTAATTGTTATCATCACATTCTTTTACTATTTTCAAATATATGTTAGATCCTATATCCCTAAAGTGATGTTTTTTTATAGCTTCTATAAATTCATCATCATACTCATTTATGCTATTTAATAAATCAGCTGACTTTTTAGGATGATTATAATATGTATCTACTTTTCTATTGAAATCATACTTCCTTAAGCTTCCTTTTGTTATCTTATCAAGAATAACTATTACTGATTTATCAATTACATTTAAATTTCCTAATGCCTTTCCAACATCATGTAGTAAAGCTATTTTAGCTAACTTCTTCATATCTATATATTCCCCATTACCTTTATGTAATGCATCTTTACAAACTCTTATAGAATGATGCTGTTCTGACTTACTTAATTTATTAAATATATTTTCTTCTTCTTGACTTAAATATTTTTTAATAATATTTTCATCTATTGGTTTAAATCTAGATGTAATTGCCCATATGAATTGCTTAACTCTATACATAGCCATAACAACTCTCCTTATAATTAATTGTCTCTAATTAATAATATCATTATGATCATCTATTATCAATTTTAAAACAACAAAAAAGAAGTTATGAATATTTTTCATAACTTCTTTTTTATTGGTGGAGATAAAGAGATTCGAACTCTTGACCCCCTGCGTGCAAGGCAGGTGCTCTCCCAACTGAGCTATACCCCCAAAATGGTGGACCTTCAGGGACTCGAACCCCGGACCTACCGGTTATGAGCCGGTTGCTCTAACCAACTGAGCTAAAGATCCGATTGACCTGGCAACGTCTTACTCTCCCACACAGTCTCCCATGCAGTACCATTAGCGCTGTAGAGCTTAACTTTCCTGTTCGGAATGGAAAGGAGTGTTTCCTCTACGCCATTATCACCAGATTTATTACATAAGTAATTATAATTGGTTAAATCCACTTTGTCAATACTTTTTTCAAAGAATTTATTCTTTGAAAATTGCACATAGTTCCTGTCGTATTCTTGTACTTTTATATTATTGGTCAAGCCCTCGACCTATTAGTATCAGTCAGCTAAATATGTTACCATACTTA
>NZ_JANDMF010000062.1:0-26861 GCF_031626875.1 Clostridium sp. SHJSY1 | reverse complement strand
TTAATTCTCAAAACTGACTTTACTCTTGCAGTTACAATAGCTTACGCTAAAACGGAAGTTAGTTTTTCATTTAACCATGAAAACTAAAATAGGATGCTCAAATAATTATTTGAGCATCCTATTTTGGAATTTTTTTATTATCTGTATATGAAATCATTTTTATAGGTATGAAGATCTTGGATAACCTTCTCTGTATTTTCCTCTTGTTTGAAGTCCTCCAATTCCTTTAATTCCTGTTATTGTATTTTCTATAACTTCAGTAATAGAAATCACTTGATCTATTCTCGTATAAGCTATTTTCTCACAAATAAAAACTGGATCTAAACAATGTATAAGAACACGACTAGGACTTGAAGCAAAATTTGCACCAGCATCTAACATGCATTCATAACAACTTTGACATGCTCCAGCAAAAATAACTAATTCATCATAACTCGCATTATAATTCCTTAAAGCTTTAACTGATTCCATATAATATCTTGAATTTCTATAGAATTGTAAATCTAAAAAGTTATTAGAATCTTTTGTAATACCATCATGGCCTGTTAAAACTACTATATCAGGTTTAATCTCTTTTACAAGATCTACTATTACGTTTGGCTGTTCCCTTTCAGGTATGGCTTTACCAATAGCATCTAATGAAAGTTGTTTGTACACTTTCATACAGGTTTCCATATATTCGCTATCACCATCTACATGAAGTATTTTTCCAGGTCGTCCAAACATCATGTCCTTGTTAGGTACAGTTTTCTGTGGCTTACTTACCCTTGTAAGAACATCTCCCCTTAATGTTATAGCATTATTAATAGCTTTTTTAACTCTGCTATTTAAAATTTTTTCCTTCTCTCCAATATAATCATCATTAACTTCTTCTAAATCATCTTCTAGTGAGTCAGCAATTATCCTTATACTAATTCCCTTTAATATATAAATTGTTTTATCACTTTCTTCCTTTATATCTATTATTTTAAAGGTAATATCTCTATCATAGGATTTTCTAACCACTACATCTCCAACTTCCATAAATACCCCACAAAATATAAGTATTTTTACTTATTAATATGATTTAGAATAAAAAGGTGTTCCTAAATACATTAAGGAACACCTCTAAATTACAAATTATATTCTTCTTTAAATTCAGCAAGTAGCTTCAAGAATTTCTCTTGTTCGTTAATTATTCCTTGTAGCTTAGAAGCAAAGGTACCTTGTCCCCAATTTACTTCATTATAATAATATCTATTTGCAAGCCTCCAATATCTTTGTGGAAATTGAAGATAAGCATATAGCACTTTCATTTCATCTTCTCCTAAATGAGAAACTGAATTATATGATTCTAATATAGCTTTTGCAAAATTAATATCCCAATCCACTCTTTTAAGTACCTTTATCATAAAATTGGATATGTCAAAAGTTCTAACTTCTCTCTTGCAATAGTCAAAATCTATTATATGAATATTACCCTCATTTAAAATTATATTATGATAAGTATAATCATGATGACAAAATCCCTTTTCTTTTTCTGCAACTGCACAATGTTCATAATATGCTGAATTTTCTAAGGTCTCAAGCCCTTTTCTTCCTATATCCTTATAAAATTCCATTGATTTTAGATACAAAATATCAAAATCGCTCTTCACACTCTTTTTCCTTATCATATCCCTCATCTTGTCCAAGGACTTAATCCTTTTTGCCATCAAATGTGGCCATCTTCCTAAATCACTTTTCAATTTTGAATTATCTGGTGGATCGTAGCCTTTGGATGCTTCATGCATTGTTGCTAAAGTTTTTGCTGCAAGCTTTACCTCTTCTATGTTGTGAAAGTCACATTCTTTACCTTCTAACCATTCAGAAAGAGTATACAAATCTTCATTTACTAATGCATATGGTTCACCCTCTATATTTAAAAAATATCTATCAACCTTATCGAAGCCATTTTTAATTAAATGCTCTTTTGCACCATAAACAAATAACAGCTTCTGAGGTCCATAGTTAATTTTCTTTAGGCAGCGTTCACCCTTATTTGTCCTAAGGTAATAAACTCCTTTATTAGCCTTAAGGACCTCAATTTTAATGTCAAATTGCCTCTCAATTTCAAATTCCCTCATCATAGTCCTCACCTCCTTTATATTTATATGTGTTCTTTATTTCTTTTATTAACAAAAGTTAAGGTAATTTAATATAATAAACAGAGAGTACTAGGAAAGGATGCATCATGAAAATTGGCATAGATGGCAGAGCTGCTAAATGGTACAGAGGAACTGGTATAGGAACTTATACACATGAGCTTATTTTAAGCCTTAATAAAGTTGATTGTGACAATGACTATCTTATTTTTCTCCCAGAAGGTTCTTCAATAAATAACTTAAATGAAAATTTCAAAATAGAGCCAGTTAAATCTAATTTAAATGATAATTTTTGGGATGAAGTACGAGTCCCAAACCTTCTTGATAATCACAATATGGAACTTTATCATGTTCCTCAAAATGGTGTTGGACTTTCACAAAATATAAATTGCTTTAAGGCTATTACACTACATGATATAATTCCTTTAAAAATGCCTGAAACTGTTAGTGATAAGTACCTAAAAATTTTTAATGATGAATTACCAAAACTACTATCTAGTTGTGAAGGTATTATAACTGTATCTGAATTTTCGAAACAGGATATTGCTCATGAATTCAATTTTCCTAAGGAGAGAATATATGTAACACATCTTGCTGCTGAAAATATATACAAACCTATGAGTAAATGCAAATGTAAACAAATAATAAAGGAAAAATACTCTATACAAGAAGATTTTATTCTTTATGTTGGTGGACTTAGTCCTAGAAAAAATATAATCGGATTAATTGAAGCTTTCTCTTTAATTCCGAAAAAAAATAGAAGAAATGCTAAATTAGTTATTACTGGAAAAAAAGGTCTCTCTTATCCCAAATATAAGAAAAGAGCTGAGGACCTTAATATTGATAATGATGTTATATTTACTGACTTTATCCCATTAGATGATTTACCTATATTCTATAATGGTGCTGAAGTTTTGGTTTACCCTTCTTTCTATGAGGGTTTTGGACTCCCCCCTCTTGAAGCTATGGCTTGTGGAACTCCTGTAATAGCCTCAAATGTAACCTCTTTACCAGAAGTTTGCTATGATTCAGCATTATTAATAAATCCTTATAGCGTTAATGACTTAAGTTATGCTATTGAAAAAGTTTTAAATGATAGCTTATTGATGTTAACTATGGTAAAAAAAGGATTAATGAGAAGTATAAATTTCTCCTGGGAAAAAGCTGCACTAAAAACAGTGAATGCCTACAAATCAATGTTAAACTAAAAATAATAACTTCTTAACTCTTTTAATAATAAATGAGTTAAGAAGTTATATATTTTTCTAATTGAACTTTTCTTTAAAAACTTCTTTATATTTTTTCAAAAATCCTCTTCTAAATTCTTCATTTATGAGTTTCATTTTAAGCCTGTTAACAAATACCTCTTCATCCCACCCTTTTTGTTTATGATAGTAATCTTTAGCAATAGAATATATATCTCTAGGAAATAACAATAAAATATAGATGTATTTATATTCTTCTTTATCTATCTGATATACACTATCATAGGCCTTTATAACATCTATAGCTTTCTCAAAATCAAAAGCAGCTTCCTTAATTCCTTTAAGAATTAAATCTGCTACATCCATTATTCTTAAGTCTATAGAGCAGTAATCAAAATCAATTAAATACATTTCATCATTAGCATATAAGAAATTATGCTCTGCTAAATCATTATGGCATACAACTACATTTTTCATATTTTCTCTATACAACCTGTACCCACTATATTTAATTAATTCTATTGCTTTTTTCATCTCATCAATACATTCATCTATTTGTCCATAAAATAAATTATCAAATTCATTTCTATATTTATAGCTCTCTATTAAATCTTTTATTTTTAATATATCTTCTAAACTTTCAATATATTTATTAATCAGACTTTTTTCTATATTTTCATTTAAATCAAAATCTTTTAGTATTTTTTTTGATGCTATATGCATACTTCCAAGAGTTTTTGCGCATAAATTTAGCTCTATAGGATTTGTAAATGTAGCTTCCCTTCCTGGAATTAAATCCATAACAATATAATAGCTTCCCTTCCAAAGCTTATACTTCTTTCCATCTTTGAAACTATTAAAAGAAATTATATTAGGGAAATTTTTATGAATACCTTCTATACATTTATCAATAAATTCTAATCTTTCTATCCCATAATTAACTTTTTTTAATATTTTGTTTCCTTCCTCTGTTTTTAATATAAAAACTTTTCTTAAAGGGGTTATGTCTATAACCTTAATTCCTAATTCTCTAAAAAAACTTGAACTAAGTTCATAAGTAGATAAATATTTTTTTTCTGGATATCTAAGTTTATTCAAGTTAATTTCCCCCTTTCATTTTTTTAATCTCATATCTTGATGTAAATTTTATATTTTCTAAATACTTATCAGGCATAATCCTCCTTTTGCCTTGACTATATCTATACCATTGCCTCAAAGTATCATAAGGTATCTGCAATAATATTTTTATATAATCTTTGCTGTATTTTTTCAAATTTGCACCTTTTATAAATTCATCAATATAGTAATCTTCCTTAAATTGAATTTTTCTTCTTCTAACCCTTCTTAAATATTCATAAATATCTTCTTCTTTTAAGTTATAACTTATATTTTTTAAACTTCCTATTTCTATTGTTTCACCTTCTCTTAAATTGTCTTCTCCAACTCTGCCTAAACAAATCTCATTTTCTTTCATACTTCTTCTTATAATATTCAAATAATCAATTTCATTTATAAGGTTAATAGTTTCTTCTCCTCGTTTTAATATACTCTCACCATTTTCTAATATAAATTTATCCATAACATTTAAGTTATCTTTTTTCTCTCTTATTCTTAAATCTCTTCTTAATTTCTTAATTTCCACTTTAATACTCTCTATTTTTTTTCCTACTGTACTATTAATCCTTGTTGTACCATTTCCATAATAATTACTCAATATAATATCTACTTTATTAATTAACAAAACTTGGCTTAATATTTTTATATCATCTGTAGATTTTTCTTCTTTAAAATATTCTCCTATCACAGAGATATTTTTTTCAATTAAGTATTCATTTAGAGTTAAATTATTTATGATAATCACTCCTTTAAGAGAAAAAATCTTCAACAAATGCTTCTCTTTCCTCTCTATCTTCAATATATTTTGTGAGCCTACTTAAAAACATTTCCTCTTCCCATGGTTGTTGTTCCCAATACTTTTGAAGTCCAATTTGCCAAAAAGTTTGTGGAAAACTAATAAAATATTTCATTAAAGTTAATTCCTCATCTGTAATTTGCTTAATTTTTGAGTAGTTATTAATTATATTTTCTACTTTCTTAATATCCCATTTTCCATTTTTCATAGCTCTTATTATTAATGAAGATAAATCATGTAAATGAGTGTCCATAATACAATAATCAAAATCAATTATATATATGTCACCCTTTTGTGTAAGAAGTATATTGTGATTTGCATAATCATGATGACAAAAACCTCTTTTTAGCATCTCCCTAGCCATGATTTCCATATAGTCAGAGTTTATTAAGTTTCTTATACATTTATCTGCTCTTTCAACCTCCTCATCTATACAGCTTTTATATAGCAAGTCAAAATTAGATTTATATGCTTTTTGATTTATTCTATTTTGAAAATCAAGTATTTCATTTTTTCTTGTATTAAATACATCAATCCAAGAAAACCATCCTATTCTTGGTTTCATATCCTTGTTTAATGTAAATCCTTCACTACACTCATGTAATTCCGCTAGTTTTTCTGAAACCTTACCAAGTTCTATGGGATTATCAAAATTACTTTCACGAGCTGGTATCCATTCTGTTAAATAAGCATAATATCCTAAAAATTCAATATAATATTCATCATCTCTTGTTTTTAATATTTCTGGAATCTTGTTAAAACCTCTTTTTTGTAAGTGTAAAATTGCAGATAATATAAAATAAAAATGAGAGAACTGATATTTTATAATTTTTATACAATATCTTCCCTCTTCAGCATCTATTTTATAAGTGTTTTTTACTTGCTCTATGGATTTAATATTTAAATCATATTTTTCCTTTATTAGATTTTTAATTAATTTTTCTCCCAATTATATCACCTCAAAATTAGTTCCTTTTATTATATGTTTAAAATCTTTCATATGTGATTTTTTTATTCACCAATTCTTTTACTCTATAGTATTTTATTATATATATAATTTTTTTGAGGTGCTTTATGAAACTCCTAATAGACTCAAGAAGTATCAATCTTCATTCTGGTTCTGGCATAGGAACTTATACTAAGAACTTAGTATCAAATTTATTAGATATAGATAAAAATGATAACTTTAATCTAATTTGGACAGGTAATGAATTAGATGAATATAATAGAAGCAATGTTGACATCACACATATATCTGGTCGTTATGGAGGATTTTATGAAGCCTATTATATTCCCAATCTAATAAAGAATAAAGAAATAGAATTATATCATATTCCTCAAAATGGTATTGGATTTCCTTTTGATTATAATCTTAATGTTGTTGTTACTATACACGATTTGATTCCATTCATTATGCCTGAAACAGTAGGTATAGGATATTTAAATAGATTTTTAAAAGATATGCCTAAAATAATTGAATATACTAAAGGAATAATTACTGTATCTGAATTTTCAAAAAGAGATATCCTAAGGTTTTTCCCAAGTTTTCCTGAAGAAAAAATTTTTGTAACTCCATTAGCTACTAATACACAATATAAACCACTTTCTAAAAATCATTGTAAAAAATATTTGAAAGAAAACTATCAAATTGAAGGTCCTTATATATTATATGTTGGTGGGTTTAGTAAACGAAAAAATGTAAAAGCGCTAATTACATCTTTTGCTTCTATTCATAAAGACCTAAAAAAGCCTCACAAATTATTAATCGCTGGGTCTTTAAGAGATGAAGGAGAATTATTAAAAACTTTAGTTAATTCTTTAGGTTTACAAGACACAATTATTTTTACTGGGTATTTGCCTGATGAAGTTCTCCCTATATTTTATAGTGGTTCTGAAGCCTTTGTGTACCCATCACTTTATGAAGGATTTGGATTACCTCCACTAGAAGCTATGAGTTGTAGAACCCCTGTAATAACATCTAATTTAACATCTATTCCTGAAGTAACATCTGATTCTGCTCTATTAATTGATCCTTTAAATTCTGATGAACTAGAATATAGTTTATTAAAACTTTTAAATGATGAATCATTAAAAGAAGAATTTAGAGAAAAAGGGTATAAAAAAAGTCTTCAATTTTCTTGGACAAAAACAGCCCAAAAAACCATTGAAGCTTATAACTCTTTAGTTAATATTTAAAGAGGAAGCATTTCTTACTTCCTCTTCATTTTGCAAAATTAATTGTAGTAATTTCTAATCTTGAAGTATAAATCATAATCATCTACAATTGGTGCTTTTTGAGCAATATTATCCATTACTACAATGGGACTTTTACCTGCAAAGTTCTTAATTTCACTCTCTATTGATTTATTCTTATATGCTGATAAAAAGCTAAAGAAAAAGTCTCCATTTAAAACATAATTACTTTTACTCTTTGTATCTGTTGATAAGTACTCTATAAACTTTTTTGTTAACTTACTATTTTTTTCATCTTGATTTAAAACGACTAAATTGTCTCCTTCTCCCACATAAAACCTATTACTTCCTTTAGATTTTGATGGTACATTATTTGCAGTCCATGTACATTTTTCATTTATTGCCTTTAATTCTCTCATTCCATTTACTGATGATATTCTAGCAAGAAATTGTCCATCTATATTTTTATTCAATATATTATTATTTGTTAAATCCAATATTTTTTTATCTACATTGCTTTTTATTTCATCTTCATTATCTGTTGATTCCATCTCTTGCATAATTAATAATGAAACTAAATCGTAATAATCCTGCCCAACTGCATTTAAAACTTTTACACTTCCTCCACTTCTTGTATATATATCTTTCCCCATATTAATAAAGTCTTCCCAGGTTACTATATTTTCATAGTTATATCCATAAGTTTCAAGCATATCTTCTCTTAAATATAATACTAATGGCCTTGATGTAAATGGCACCCCTAAAATTTGTCCATCTGTTTTTATTTCTGCTATTCTTCCCTTAGTATAGTTTTTTACGTAATTATCTATAATACTACTCTCTTGGGTTTCAGCCATAATATTATTATACTTTTTCTTTATATCTCTAATACATTTACTATTTAATTGTGCAATATTAGGAAGTGTTCCACTTTCAATTGCTGATTCAAAGCTTTCATTAAGTTTATCTGAATAAACTTGGACAACTTCAATTTTAGCTTTGCTATTTAACTCCATAAATCCTTGAGCAGTTTTATTTAGATAATCATATGTACTACTATCTGCCCAAATGGTTATTTCTCCTTTTACTACATCATTATTCTTATCTTCAAATAAATTAACTATTATAAGAGAAAAAATACATATAATCAATATAGATATAACATATCTTATTTTATTTTTCAAAAAGAATCACCTCAATTGCATCATTTATATTTAACTTATATGTAATTCAATATTTTACTACAACTATGATATATTATATCATATGTAATCTATTAGATTGTTTTCTATTTAAGAAAAATCACTCCATATTAATTCTTTCTTCTTTTCTTAATATGAATACTGCAAGCAATACAGCTAATATTCCTGATATCAGCTTAGTAAATATGTAAATATTGATTATACTAGGTTCCACACTGACAACATACCCCAATTGTCCTCCAAATACATATGCTCCTGCCACGGAGAAAGCACTACATATCACTTTTCCTTTATAATCTAACTTATCAAAACTTGAAAATACTATTATTGCTGAAGCTAATGCTCCCATAAGAATAGTTGTATCCTGCCCACTAATATTAATTTTTTTACCTATCCACTCCAATTGAATCTTAAATGATCTTTGTAAAAATTCAAGCATTACATATGCTCCCCCTAAAAACAAAGCAATTTTCCCTACAATTAAAATTGTATCCTTTAATGGCATTATATCTTTTAATAATTCAACAGAAGAGATTGAATAAATTCCTTGTATTATTAATCCACAAATGCTTATAAATAAAATTACCTTACCAAGAATTCCAAATAATTTAATACATATATCAGGTTTGTACATTATTCCTAAAGACAGTAGTATTGAAAGAATAATCACAGGAGTTAGATTTAATAACATTACCCATATATTAATTTTAAGCAATAATCCTCCAATTAATAATCCAATAGGCATAGTAATTATTCCACATACTATTCCTTTAGATAATGCTCCTATAAATTCTTTTTTTATAACGCCCAATGCAAATGGAATTGTAAAACTAAGAGTACAACCTAATATAGATGCCATTAGAATTCCTGAAAATTTTATAAATCCATCTGATTCCGAAAGATTTATTGCCATATTATAAGCCCCCATGTCTACTGCAATAAAACTTGAAGTAAATATAGATGGATCTAATCCTACACTTTTTGAAAATGGTACTAGTATCTTTTCTAAACCTTTAATTAACAATGGTGTTATAGATAGTATTCCTATCATAGATAAAGCTAACGATCCCATGGTTTTTATTCCATCTTCAAAATACTTTCCAAGATTAAATCTATTTTCAAGAAAATAATCTACAGCTCCTAAAACAAAGAAAAATGTAACTATATATAATAAAATATTCCCCATATTAAATACACACCTTACTATTATATTTTTGTAACTATAATAGTATATAATATTAATAAAAGAATAAAAAGCCCTTTTGCAAGGGCTTTTTTCAAATTTTACACTTGATATTTTAGCAACCACATTCATTAGACTCGTTATATTTTTCTTTACCTGGCTTATGATTAACTCCTATACATTTTCCATCATAACAATCAACATCTAATGGTAGATATTTAATTTTTATAGTATCTTTATAAACCTTAATCATATATTTAACATTTGGACATAAAGGTCCTAATAAAAATTGACCATATTGATCTGTAAATGTGTGAGTTAAAGGAACTGGCAACTTGCAGCCTTCTACAACCTGAAGTAACTTAACAACAGCATCAGCTACTGGATTCCCACAAGAATCTAAAACTGTACCATGAATAACTGCTCTTTTCTCTACTGGTAATTTAATAATAGCTTCAATCTGTTGATTTTCTTTTGGACATACTGAACAAACAGCAACTTTCCCGCTCATAACTTTACCTCCATTGTTCTTTATACTTTAAAATATGCATGTCCAAAATAATTTGTGCTAATATTTATAAATTTTTAACTATAAAAAGAAGCTGTCTAATATTAGAACAGCCTCTTATCTTTTATAGTTTTCCGTATATTTCAATTATCTCTTTAGCTAAATCCTTAAGAGTCATAGATGTCATAAAATGGTCTTGAGCATGTACCATCAATAAAGACATTTCTATTTTTTCTCCTCCAGCTTCAGCTTGTATTAAACTTGTCTGAGCATTATGTGCTTCCCCTAGCTCCACATCTGCCTTTTCTATTAACCCTTTAGCCTCTTCTAAATTCCCCTCTTTAGCAGCTGCTATAGCTTCCATTGAATAGCTTCTAGCTTCTCCACTATGAATAATTAATGTCATTATTTTTTCTTCCATTACAATTCTCCCTTTCAATTGCTTAGTGCATTTTTTGCTTTTCCCATACAAAAATCCCCATTTATAATATAACTAATTATTTTTTAGCCATGTCTAAAGCTTTAGCTAAAACCTTTACTCCATTCATTGTTCCATAATCAACTGTTGGTATTACATCTACAGGAATACCCATTGGTTCATATTTTTCCTTCATCTTTTTTAATAAGAATCTAACTTGTGGTCCTAGTAATAGCACATCCATTTCACTTTCATGATTCTTAACATCAGCCTCACTCATAGCTTGAATTAAGGTTTCAACCCCTTGTGCTTTTGCAGCTGCCTGCATCTTAGTAACTAATAAACTTGTTGACATACCTGCTGAACAACATAATATAATCTTTGTCATAATGTTTCCTCCTTGAAAATGCTTATTAAAAAAATAATTTACTTCTTACACTATTAATATAAGCAAAAATCATGCCAACTTTCAAAATTTAAATGTTTACACTAAACTTAACTTTAAAGTCTTTATTTTCCACAACTTTATATGATAAAATTTAAAATAAAACTGTGTATTTATATTTACACAGTTTCATTACACACTTTTATAGTTTTTACACACTTACACTATTCTCAAGAACCATTCTCACAATAAATGCCAACTCATTATCTCCTATATTAATATCATAAACTAATTCTAAATTTCTCAAACTTTGCTTAACCATTATAAATTCCTTATTATGCTCTTCTCTATACTCATTTAGTTTGTGGAAGTCAGTTCCCTTTCCTCCATCAATAATCTTTTCTATTAGAAAACAAAAATGAATAATAATTCCTACTTTAACTTCATGAGAAATCTTTACTTCAATTCTTTCCTCAATTTGAAGTATAGCTTGTCTGATTAACCTTATTAATTCAATACCATCAATACCTCCTACTTGATCATCTATTGATTTAGAAATTCTAATAAAGTCCTCTTCTTCAAGTATCCATTGATCTAACCTTTCTACTCCTTCTCCTGTCAATATATCTGGCGCTGGTATAAATGGGATATTATCTATATCTATATTTACTGTACCAACTATTGATAATATATTGTATTCCCTATTTATAATTTCAACTTTTTCAACAAATTCTCTTTTATCTAATATATTCATAGAAATAACCTTTACTTTATTTCTATTAGCAAGTCTTTTAAGTAAAATTTGTTTTATTTTTTCTGCTGAACCTTCTCCAGTAAAGCAAGCAGTTATTATTACATTTCCTTTAAATTCCTTAGATATATTTTTACTCAAATCTTTAATTCCATTTGCTTCTATGCAGGAATTATAAATATCATTTAAATCTCTTCCATTAATTGCTTTTCTTCCTGCTTCTATAGCAAGTAATGTACTTACCATATCTATAGTCTTTACATTTATGCCTGTTTCTTCTTTTATCATATCTCCAAAGTTAGTTAAAGACCCCATGTCTACTAATAACAAGACCCCTTTTTCAGTGTTGAGTTCTTTAACTTTACTTTTAACTAATTCATACATATCTTCTGCTCTCATACTTAAAGGCATATCTAAAGGTATTACATAATTTTCTCCAATTAGAGTATTAGCTACATCAACCATACTTGTAGCTGTACTATATCCATGCATAACCACAATTACAGAAACTTTACCTATATGTTTTTCATCACCTTCATACTCTCTTGTAGCTATAAACATTGCCAAATATCCTATTTCATCTAGAGGAACTTGTATGCCAAATTTCTTATCTATTATTCTAGCTGCTTCCATTGCAACTAAAAATTCTTCTGAATGCTGAATTCTAATATAGTTTAATTTGGGATGATAAATTTTATTTCCTTGCTTGATTCTATCTAAACTTCCTTGTAAATGCAGAGCTAACCCAAAATATACATTTTCATCATATTTTCTATTTAACTTCCTTGAAGACATATTTAAAATTTCTTCCACTATGTTAACAATTGATACATCTACTATTTTTGTTATTTCATCTTTTCTATACTCTCCAGGTAAGTCTCTTATATATTTTCTAAAATATTTATCAATATCAATATTTAAAATTTCATTGATTTCTTTCTCTTCTAATCCTTTTTTCTTTAATTCACATAATTTATTTTCTATAATGTCATAAAAATATTCACCTATAACATGTTCTTCTTCCTTTGCCATATTGAATTCATTCTCATATTCCTCATATGAAAATTTCAATACATCTCCCATATTATCAAGCAACTTATTTACTTCTGTTCTGTGATCTTGTAAATTCATTAATCCTTTTTTAACTCTTTGATGCAAATCAGATTGTTCTATTAATATAATTTTTTTTCCATTAGTTTTGTAATTTAAAAATGCCTTTGCACAAGCTAATTGGATATCACTTTTTAATTGCCCAATATTATTAGGACAATCATAAAGTAAAAAAGATATTAAAGCATTCTTATTAAAATAAATACTTCTTTCAAGTCTCGCTGATTCTTCTTTAATAAATTGTTCTAATAAATAGTATCGCTCTTCTATTGTTCTTTCTTTCAATGATGGTAAAGTAATAGTCATAGGAATCCTTCTAGTAAAAGTTCTTAACATGAAAGATTGTGGTTCTTCAGTTGTTGCTGCTATAATTTGTGCCTCAGTTTTAACTAAGTTTTCCGTATCTCCTAATGGTCTAAAAGAGCCTTGATCTATATAGGTAAATAACATTTCTTGAGCCTGTGGTGAAAGTCTATGTACTTCATCTAAAAAAATAACTCCACCATCTGCTTTCTTTAAAAGCCCTTCTTTATCCTTCTCAGCTCCTGTATAAGCTCCTTTTTTCACTCCAAAAATTTGAGCTGTTACTAATTGAGGATTATCTGCATAATCAGCACAATTGAATCTAACAAATGGAGATGTATCTTTAATTACCCCTGATTCTATAGCAAATTTATACATAACTTCAGCAAACATTGATTTACCTACACCAGTCTCTCCTAATATTAAAGTATGTAATCCATGTGGTGGATATAGCATTGCTGCTTTTGCTTGTTGTATTGAAATTTGTAAACTTAAATTAGCTCCAACTATTTTATCAAAATTATCTTCCCCAAACTCTCTTTTATTATTTTCTTCCTTTTTCATTGCATGAGAAATAGAGTAGATAACAGGTCTTCCATCTGTTTTATCTACTCTACCTTCTTTATATAAAATATTTAAATATCTAGAAATATTTGCTCTATCCAAATTCATATGCTTACTTAAATCATTAGCTGATACTCCAGTTTTTTGTTCTCTTTGAAGCTTTTCTAATTCTATAAGTACATCTTCAAGTTTGCTCATATTAACCTCCTAATATTGGAATAGTTAATATTATTATACTATAATTTTCCTTACTTTTCTTGAAGTTCTATATCCAAACTCATTTCTTTTTTATTTCTTACTATCTTCATAGTAACTTTATCTCCAGCATTTTTCTGTGATTTTAATTTATTTAATTCATCTACTGTTTTTACTTTAGTACCATCAAACTCAGTTATAACGTCATCCTGTCTAAGTCCTGCTTTAGATGCTGGTGAAAAATCCGCAACTGTTTTTACATATATACCCACTGGATATCCAGATTGTTTTGACATATCTTCAGTTACATTTGTTACTGTTATTCCTAAACTTAATATTGGTTTAGATAAAGATTCTAATCTACTTTTAGCTTCATTTATAGGAATTGAAAATCCCATTCCTTCAATAGTAGCTTCTGATCCAGTTGCTGAAGAACTCATCTTCATAGAATTAATTCCTATTACTTGACCTTTTGTATTAACTAATGGTCCACCACTATTACCAGAATTAATAGCTGCATCTGTTTGAATTACTTTTGCTGTATTTCCAGATTCAGAAGATTGTACTTCTCTATTAACTGCACTTATTATTCCTTTTGTCATAGTTTGAGCAAAGTTTTTTGATAGAGGAGTTCCTATTGCTATTACATCTTCTCCTGGATATAAAGCATCTGAATCACCAAGTTCTGCAACTCCAGGTACTTTAGTTCCATCTGCAAGCTTTATCATAGCTAAATCTTGTTGTTCATCGGTATTTATAACTTTAGCTGCTACTTCATTTCCATCACTTAAAAGTACTTTTACCTCACTACTATTTGCTACAACATGGTTATTAGTTAGTATATATCCATCTTCATTTATAATAAATCCTGATCCTAAACCTTCAACTTCTTGTGAAAAACCGCCATATCCACTTTGTTGTATCCCTTTTGTAGAAATTGTTACAACTGCTGGTTTAACTTTTTCAAAAGCTTGTGATACAGTTAATGAACCATCTGTTGCACTTGTAAATTCTGGTGCTGCATAAGATGTTGATTGTACCAAATTCGTATTATTTTTACTCATTATTTTATAAGTTGCTAGTCCTCCCACTAAACCACTTGTACCTGAAAGTACTACAGCCCCTATGACTATTGCAACTATTTTTAAATTCTTTTTCTTTCTTTTTCTCTTTTGTTCAAAGTTTTCACCCGCAAAATTATAATTATTATACATACCGTTCATATTATTATCCTGTTGGTTATTATTCATGTTGTTTTGATTATCATTTCCGTTAAACATATATTTACCTCCTAAACATATTTCATTTCTATACTTAAGAGTATATTCCCCATTTGTGACAAGTATATGTCATAATAAGCCAAAGTTTATAAACTTTTATTTAGCATTTGCCTTTTTCTCTATTTTTCTAGCTTCTTTAACTACACTTGTAATTGCATTTTTTACTATATCACTATCTGTTAATGAAATAACTGAACTATTTGATTCTGTCTTATAAATAGTTGTATTATCAGTTGTTCCTAATTTTGATAATGGGTCATTATCCTCATTTGATATTATATATAAGGGTTTGCCACTTACAAGCCCTTCTACTTGTGAATTTTCACTATAAGTATATAAATTATTTAGTTCATCTCTTATAGCTCCTCTATATGCTTTTTGATTTTTATGAATTTTAAATTCTTTATTTGCTATCTCAGGTAATTTTTCTTCAAAGCCATCTACTTCTGTAGTTAAATTAAATTGATCTAAAATTCTAGTCAATCCAACATTAGTCCCTGTAGCTTCTAATTTACTTCTATAGTATTTCCACTTAATAGATTTTTTAAATTCATCACCTTTAATTATTTCCTCTGAAAATGGTTTTACAAGAACCAATCCTTTTACAGACTCTGGATAAAGTTTTATAAAGTTTGTAGCAACTAAACTTCCATATTCCTCACCTACAAAAATTATATTTCCTGAAACTCCAGCTTTTCTAAGAAGTATTTTTAAATTCTCTGCTTGTTTACTTGGAGTTTCTCCTTCTAAATTCTCATTAAACCCATACCCTCTTCTATTATAGACAAAAGTCTTAACTCCAAGTTCACTTTGAATCTTATCACATACTGTATCCCACTCATATAAATTAGCACCTATAGCCCCATCAAAAACTATTGTATAATCCCCACTTCCACCTGTTTTATATTCCATTTTCTTATTTTCAATTTTAGTATAATTAAGTCTTTCACTTATCCTTTCATTTCCTATAAAATCACCAACTGTTTGAAATAAAAAGCCAAACAGAAATATTCCTAAAATAATTATGCATGTTGTTTTTATTGGAGATTTCTCACCAATTCTACTGCTCATATCTACTTTTTTTAGTCCGTTGGATTCTGGTATAAGATTCATTTTCCCTCCTACTTTTCACCTAGTTTTAAATTAGGTTTTGCATTTAAATCAAAGGTGAACTCTTTATTATGAATTAATTCAAAATATGCTGCTGAGCCTATCATTGCAGCATTATCTGTACAAAGTATTGGTTCTGGGAATAAAATATTTATTCCTTTTTCATTGCCTTCTCTAATTAATGCTTCTCTTAAAGCAGTATTAGAAGCAACACCTCCAGCTATAGCAATCTTATTTAAATTTCTTTTCTTACAAGTCAAAAATACATTATCTCTTAAAACTTCTACTACAGCTCTTTGAAATGATGCTGCAACATCTGCTCTATTTATTTCTATATCTTGCATTCTGCACTTATTTAAGTAATTTAATACAGAAGATTTAAGTCCACTAAAAGAAAAATCTAATGTATCCTCATGAAAATTTGCTCTTGGAAAGTCTAACGCCATTGGATTTCCTTCTTTTGCAAGTTTATCTATCTTAGGTCCTCCTGGATATCCAAGCCCTATTGCTCTTGCTACTTTATCATAAGCTTCCCCAGCAGCATCATCCCTTGTTTGCCCTATTACCTCAAATTTTCCATAATCTTTTACATGCACTATAAAAGTATGACCACCTGAAACTACCAAAGATACAAATGGTGGTTCTAAGTCCTTATGTTGAATATAATTTGCACATATATGACCTTCAATATGATTTACACCTATTAAAGGTTTTTTTGCAGCAAAAGCTAATCCTTTTGCATATTGTAATCCTACTAGCAATGCTCCAACCAATCCTGGACCATAAGTTACTCCTATAGCATCAATTTCATCTAATGTGACATTAGCTTCTATTAATGCTTCTTTAACAACTGCATCTACTGCTTCAATATGCATTCTTGAAGCTACTTCTGGGACTACTCCCCCATATTTCTTATGTGTATCTATTTGTGATGCTATTATATTTGATAAAACCTCTCTACCATTCTTTACTACAGCAGCTGAAGTTTCATCACAACTTGATTCTATTGATAAAATTAATTTTTCATTCATTTTTTATACCCTCATTTTTCTATTTTAAAACCAATAAGTATTATACTTTATATATGTTTCTATATCAATGGATTAGGGACATGAAAATAAATACCGAGTCCAAATTTGCCATGAATATTTTTCATCAGTCAAGGAAGCAGATTGGTCTAATAGCGGGCTATTAGGGCAATCTGCTGACACAGGATGATGGAAAATAGTCTGGCAGATTGACTTGTTATTTTTTTGATTGTCCCTTACCTTGTACATAATTAAATTATAGAGTATATTTTATATAAGATTCTTAATTTATTATAAAGAATATATTAAATCTATTGTAAATGATAAAACTTGAAGGAGATAATTAACCATGTCATCATATGCTAAAGTCATTGTAAAAGGGTCACCAATAACTAAATCAAACTTTAAACTTCATAATGATAAAAAAAGAGCTATACTACCATATAATTCAGGTAGTTACCACGATAGATATGCACTTTATGAACAAGAAATAGCATATGTCGCTAGATCTCAAAACCCTGATGTTGTATTAGAAGAAAGCCTAATTGCAATACTTAAGGTTTATTATAAAAGCGAAAAACGTCATCCTGATACTATTAATATAACAAAAAGTATTTTTGATGGTATTGAAAAAAGTGGACTTATCGTTAATGATGCCCAAATAAGAAATATAACTGTTGAAGAATTTTATGATAAAGAAAATCCAAGATTTGAATTAGAGTTATTTGGAGAAAGTGAATACTCTTTTTCTTATTCTGTAGTCAAAAATAATCTACTTAAAGAAAAAAGAGTTTATACTCCTATAAAGAGAAATTTAACTTTACATAAAACTAAAAATAAATCTGAATCAACTAATAACATATCTAATAAAAATATTTGCAGCATTTGTGAAAAAATAATAACTGATAACAACTTTATTAAAGCTGATAAAGGAAAAACTTTGATTTGTAATAATTGTTTTAAGAAACTATATTAGGGGGCGATATTTTGAATAAAAAAATTGTTTTACTTGGGGACAGTTTAACATTTGGTTATGGAGTTACTAAAAAAGATTCTTGGGCTTATAACCTCTCCAAACATTTGTCACTTGAAATAATAAATAAAGGTATTAATGGAGACACTACAGCTTCAATGCTTGATAGATTTTATGAAGATGTTTCCTCTTTAAATCCTGACTATGTTTTTGTTATGGGTGGATCTAATGATTTATTATGTGGAAGAACGCCATCTTCTATAGTTGCTAACATAGAAGAAATTATTAAAGATTATTCATCTAAAAATATAATCGTTGGAATACCTCCTTGCATTATAAAAGAGATGGCTGAAAGGTTATTTATGCCATCTTCACTTTACACATATTTAGAAAGTTCCTTACCTTTATTAAGAAAGAAAATAATAAATCTTTGTAATACATACTCAATAAAATATATTGATTTCTATTCATTAACTTTAAATAATATAGAAAAAAACATATTTGTTGACGGAATTCATCTTAATTCCCTAGGAAATAATCTTATGCTAACTGAAATTTTAAATGTACTGACTATATAATTTTACTTATTATATAGTCAGCTGCTTTTTTTCCTGCCTCAATTCCATTTATTCCTTTTCCTTTTAACGCATGTACTCCATATATCAAATTACCACATGCAAATATTCCTTCTATAGATGTTTTAAACTCATTAACCTTTGGCCCCTTTGTATTAGCATCAACTTCTAACTTTAAGTTCTTTATACTATCTTTTTCTGGGAAGTATCCTACTGAAAGTATAAGACAATCACATGGAATACTTTTTGTATTACCTGTTCCAATTTCCTTTATTTTTACTTCCTCTATCCTCTCTTCTCCTAGTGCTTCTATCACTTTATAATTTTCTATAATTGGTATATTGAATCCATCCAAAAATTCCATTAAATCATCATCAAAATCAAAATCTTCGTTTTTATCTATTAAAAGGCTTTGGATTTTTGCCCCTTCTATTACAAACCTTCTTGCTACTATTATTCCCCACTTGCTATTAGCTACTATGACTGGGTACTTTCCAGGCATATATCCTTCTTGAGTTATTGTCCTATGTGCATTGCCAACTGTATAAATTCCAGTTAAACTATTTGTTGGTATAGCAATATTTCCTGTATACTTTTCTCTACAACCAGAGGCTAAAACAATAGCTTTTCCTTGAACTTCAATAACTCCATCAGGTGATACATATCTTACTATCATATTATCCTCTACTTCTAACACATTTGCTTGTAATTTTATAGTAACAGAATACTCTTTAATTTTCTCTTCTATAACATCAATATACTCTGGTCCTGTGACTGTATTTTTTAAAAGGGGGGCCCCAAATCCACTATGGATACATTGATTTAGACTTCCCCCAAGGACTGATTCTCTTTCAAGTATAAGTACTTTATCTATTCCTCTTTCTGAAGCAGCTAATGCTGCTGTCATTCCAGCAATCCCTCCACCAACAACAATCAAATTATATTGTTCCATTAGATTTTCTCCCTTATAATATTCTAAATAAATATATGTTATAAATTGAATTTTGCTTATCTCTAATTTATTTTTAAGAAATTCAACTATTATTTTACTTTGTTCACTATATATTGTGAATCAAAATATATGTATTATAATCTAATAAAATTTTCAGCTTTATTCATGATATCAACAATTTTAGTCATATCAACTCTTTTACCTATTAATAATTTATCATCTAATTTATAATCTTTTAAGCATGTTTCTGAACAATATATTTTTACCCCTTTTTCTTCTAATAATCTTATTCCTTCTATAACTTTAGATCCTTCACTTACCAATTTTACTCCAGAATTTACAAATATTAAAGAATTAGGTAATTGATCTTCTTCACTAATAACATCAATATACTTCATCATTAAAGTATCTCCTACCTTATCATTACCATCTCCAAACTTATCAGATGATATTAGTATTGAAGTTTCCTTATTTTCTTCTAATATTTCTAAACATCCTCTTTTTTCTATAATTACTTCATATACACTGCCCTTTTCCATAGACTCTACATGATACCCATGATTCATAGCATATCTTGTAACATTTCCATTTGCTATTTCATTATCCAATAACACAATAGCTTCACCTTCACCAATAGAGTCAAAATATTTCTTTACTTTAGTTACTGGAGTAGGACACTGAAGCCCTGTGCAATCGATCTTCTTCATAATCTCACCTCGTACTACATTTTTCTTATGAAAACTAATCTTTATACAATTATATCATTTTTACAATTATATTAAACATTTCTTATGCTATTTTTGCTAATTTGTTTGATTCTGTTTATCAACTATAATATAATGTTTTATAGTTGATTAATAGTTATTTTTAACGTATTAATTTTAAAAAAGAGAGGTGTTTCATGTCTAACTTAATTTATAAGATAAAAGATAATTTTAAAAGTAAATCAAATAATTTATATACAAACATTGGATTATTTCTTATTCCACTGATTGGTATAATTTTAAAGGGTATAATGCTTCAAAGTTTTATTCAAAATCATAATCCATATGAATTTGATTTTTCTCTTGGTTTTTCACAAACCCAATATTTTTTATTATACTATCTATCATATGCACTAATTTTTCTGAGTTTTTCTTTCTTGTTTAAAAGAAGAGGACGAGTTATATATATTTTTATTATAGATATTTTAATAACATTAATTACATTATTAGATGCTATGTATTTTAGAGGATTTTTAACCGTTCCTTCTGTACTAATATTAACACAAACTGCTAACTTAGATAACTTAGAAGGTACAATTTTCTCTATGTTGAGTAGTTATGATATTTTATTATTCTTAGATATAATTATACTTGGAGTATATGTTTATTTCACTAGAAAAAGCTACAAAAAGACAAATAGATCTATAAAAGCTTTCTTATTAACATTAATACTCCCAATATTATATATCGGATATGTTCCTTTTAATTTGAATGTTTTACATAATAAAAATGTAGCTAATGCTTATTTATATGATGATTATGATCCAACCAATACTTCAAAATATTTTTCAGGAATTGGTTATCATTTAAAAGATCTTTATACAGTATACAAAGATTCAAAGCCATATACCCTTACTAATGAAGAAAAGTCTGAAATTGATGAATATTACAATTGGAAAAAAGAATCTCTACCTGATAACGAATATGCTGGAATTTCTAAAGGAAAAAACTTAATTGTAATACAAGTTGAATCACTTGAAAGTTTCTTAATTGGTAAAGAGGTAAATGGTAAAAAAATCACTCCAAATTTAGATAACTTGATAAGTAAAGGACTTTACTTCCCACACATATATGAGCAAGTTAACGAAGGTACGAGCTCTGATTGTGACTTAATGATAAATACTTCTGTACTTCCATTAAGAAGAGGATGTACTTTCTTTAGATATCCAAATACAGATTTTAATTCTATGCCAAAAATTCTTGAAGCACAAGGATATGATCCAATATCGATTCATCCAGATAAAGGTTCTTTTTGGAATTATGCAAACGCATTAAAAGGTGGTATCGGATTTAAAAACTTTGTTGACTCCTTCTCATTTGATTTAAGTGAACAAATTGGAATGGGGATCAGTGATAAAAGTTATTTTGAGCAAGTAGTACCAAAGCTTAAAGATTTGAAGTCACCATTTTATGCTCATACTATTACATTAACAAGTCATGGTCCATTTGACTTACCAGCTGAATTGAGACAGTTTAATCTTGATGGTGAACTTAATGGTAGTGAATTAGGTGGATATTTTGAAAGTATACATTATACTGATGCTCAGATTGGTCACTTTATTGAATTATTGGACAAGGGTGGACTTCTAGACAATACAACTATTGTAATTACAGGAGACCATACAGGTGTTCATAAATACTATGACCATAGTATTAACAGTTTATCTAAAAAAGAAGATTGGTATGTAAATAATGGAGAACCAACAGTACCACTTATAATCTATGATAAAAATTCTAAAGTACCTAGTAAAACATTTGATACTATAGGTGGAGAAATTGATACAATGCCAACCATTCTTTATATGCTAGGTGTTGATAAAAGTAAATATGAAAATACAGTCCTTGGAAGAAATCTATTAAACACAAATAAGAATTATGCTATACTTACAAATGGTACTGTTAAAGGTACTGATCTTACAGCTGAAGATGAGAAACAAATAAAAAATTCTTTAGATTTATCTGACAAGATGATACGAGCTGATTATTTTAAAAATAAATAAACAAAAGCTTTCCATAAGAATTACTCTTACGGAAAGCTTTTTAATTACATATTGTTATTTTCCTGCTATTGAAAGTTCTTTTACAATAACTGAAGGTGATCCTACACTACTCATTGGAAACTTTAAATCACTTCCGATTTTTTCTATAGAGTTTAATAATTCAAAATAATTTCCTGCCACTGTTATTTGTTCAACAGGATAAGATTTCTTTCCACCTTCTATATAAAATCCTTTTGCTGCTAGCGAAAACTCTCCAGTGACTGAGTTTGCCCCTGAATGAAGTCCAGCAAATTCTGTTACCATTAAACCTTCTCCAATCTCTTTCATAAGCTCTTCAAGAGTATCCTCACCCTTTTCAATATAAAAGTTTGTTGGTGCAATCCCAACAGTAGATGCATAAGAAGCTTTGAATCCATTACCTGTGGTCTTAATTCCTGCTTTATTAGCTGTTTTTAGATTATGAAGTAATGTAATTAATTTTCCTTTAGATACAACTTCCTTCTTGAAAGTAGCTACCCCTTCATCATCAAATGGTGTTGATGCTAATCCATTATCTAAAAGTGGATTATCTACTATAGTAACTATATCTGAAGCAATCATTTCTCCTTCTTTTCCCTTTAATAAAGAAAGTCCTTTTTGAGCTGCATCTCCATCGAAAATTCCAGCAAAAGTTCCAAGTAGAGATACCATAGCTTCATTAAAAATAATTGTCTTATATTTTCCTGATTGAATTGATTTTCCATTAACTCTAGATAATGCTTCATCTACTCCTTGTTTTGCTATTTTCTTAGCATCAACTTCATTTATTGAATTTGCTGTTACATATCCTGTACCATCATATTTCTCACCATTTACTTCAATTATAGGTACTACATATGCAGTAAGTAAATTAGTTTTGTTTGTTAATTCTAATCCTTTAGTGTTATATATACCATAACTAGAATTTCCATACCCTAAACTACAACCACCTACATTAACAACTTTATCAGATGATTTTTTTGTTTCTTTTTCCATCTCTAAAGCAATTTTTATTAGCTTTTCTGCATCTATATTATCTAAATCTTTTGAATAGGTGTTTATATTACTATATTCTTTATCTCCATCATAAATAAATTGAATATCTTCACTCTCTATAGAATTAGCTCCATCCTTAGCATTTTTTACTAACATATCAATAGCTTCACCATCTAATATTTCTGTATATGAATATCCCATCTTCCCATTCATTTTTCCTCTAAACGAAAGTCCAAAAGTATTATTCAAATTATACTTTTCTACTTCTTCTTCATACACAGATATGCTTAAACTTTCTCTATTAATATAGTATACTTCACATTCTTCAAAGCCTTCTTTCTTTGCTTTGTCAAATAATAAACTTTTAAATTCTTTAAATTCCATAACTTCAACCTCCTATCTTCCACCAACAGTCATTTCTTTAACTCTAATTATAGGTTGACCAACATTTACTGGAATACTTCCCGAAACTGATCCACACATACCTTGAGCTTGAAGTAAATTGTTTCCAACCATATCTATGTTCATTAGAACTTCACTACCTTTACCTATTAAACTCGCTCCTCTAACAGGTTCTTGAATCTCTCCATTTTTAACTATATATCCTTCTGAAACAGCAAAATTAAATTCTCCTGTAACTGGATTTACTGATCCTCCACCAAGCTTTTTAGCATATAATCCATCTGATATTGATTTGATTATTTCTTCTGGGGTGTCATCTCCATTAGCAATATAAGTATTAGTCATTCTAGATGTTGGAGCAAATTTATAGCTTTGTCTACGAGAATTTCCAGTCGGATTCATTCCCATTCTTCTTCCATTAAGTCTATCAACCATATATGATTTTAATATTCCATTTTCTATTAGAACATTTTTCTTAGAAGGATTTCCTTCATCATCTATATTTATTGATCCCCATTCATTTGGAATTGTTCCATCATCTATAGCTGTAACTTTTGTAGATGCTATCTGTTCTCCTAATTTATTAGAAAATACTGAATTCCCTTTAGCTACTGATGTTGCTTCCAACGAATGTCCACAAGCTTCATGGAATATAACTCCACCAAAACCATTATCAATGGCAACCATCATCTTACCTGCTGGACAATTCTTTGCATTAAGCATTGTATATGCAGTTCTTGCTGCTTCTCTACCATAATACTCTGGATCTATTTGCTCAAATAATTCAAACCCCTTGTGAGCTCCTGGTCCTTCAAATCCTGTTTGATTCTCATTTCCTTTTGATGCTATAGCACTTATAGCAAGTCTAGTTCTAATTCTTCTATCTTCAGCATAAATTCCTTCAGTATTTGCTACAAGAATTTTTTGATCTTTATCTAAATATGAAACACTAACTTGTGAAATATCTGAGCTAAATTCTTTTGCACTTCTATATGCACTCTTCATTACATCTATCTTTTTATCATACCCAATAGCATTTGGATATTTTTTTATTGTATGAATATTATTAAAGTTTAAAGTATTATTTAATATAATAGTTTTTTCTTCTTTTAATTCTCCTAATGCTAAAGCTGCTTTATGAGCTGTATCTAATAATCCATTTGTAGAACTATCATTAGTATAAGCATAAACACTTTTTAATCCTTTAAATATTCTTATTCCAACTCCATAAGTTCTCCCACCTAATGCATTCTCAACTTTATTATCTATAATACCTATTGAATTACTGATAGAATCCTCCTCAAAAATTTCTGCAAAATCTCCACCTGTTACTAGGCATTTAGACAATATTATTGATGCTATTTCTCTCGATATCATTGTTTTCCTCCTATCTACTAATTTACATATATTAATATTATACCATTTATTTGATAACTTAACTCTAAATATTGAACTAATAAAAAAAGCTATCTTTTCTCATAAAGATAACTTTTCTAACTTTTTATTATTTAATTGTTTTAAATTCAAAACCTCTCTCTTTAAACATATCTATTATTGATTGCAATGATTTGACAGTTTCCTCTTTTCCATAGGTATCATGCATTAGGAAAACAACACTATCTGCATCTTTTCCCAATAAGTCTAAATTCTTTTTGCTTATCTCTATCAATTCATTTGCTGTTTTATTTGGCTTTCCTTGACCATCTTCTGATAAAGCATTCCAATTTATACTTCCATAACCTTTTTCCTCTATAACAGGCTTTATTGCTGTTCTTCCTTCCCAGTTCCAATATCCAGCTGGAAATCTTATGACTCTTGTATTAAAATCTTTTCCTAATATATTCTTTAATGTTTTGTTACATTTATCCACATCTGAAATGAAGTGATCAACACTTATAACATTACTAGGGTATAAATACTTATAATCATGACAGTACGTATGATTTCCTATAGCATGTCCTTCTTTTACAGTTCTCTTTAATATCTCCTTTGATTTCTCATTAAGTTCTGCATTTTTTCCCATTATCATAAATGTAGCTTTTATTCCATTCTTTTTTAATATATCTAATACTTTTGGTGTATTGGTTGTAGCTGGTCCATCATCAAAAGTTAAATATGCTACTTTCTTACCATCTGTACGTACTGGATACTTTATTTCATTTTTTATTAACTTATCTGTAGTATGAAATAATTCAACTGCATCTTCTGCATCTGGATCTTTTTCCAACGGAAGATATCCACTATTATCTAAGTTTGAATCCTCAACTACTTTGGAAGTATCTTCTGATTCTGGTTTATTTGATACCACAGAATCATCAACTATCTCTGCTTTAGTATAAATTTTTTCTTTATCACTTTCAAACTTCATCTTTGCTAAAAATGCACATCCAATAATAGTAATTATAATTGCTATACTTACAATCATTCTCTTTTTAGTAGCTCTTTTATATCTTTCTCGTCTTTGCTGTATAACTCTTTTTTTTATTTTATTCCCCCACATTGTTGAATACCCTTCCTCATTATATATAATTTTCCAAAAATAATTATACATCTTTTTCTTTAAATACTCTATATAATAAATCTTAATTAAACCTTACAAAATATATTGAAAAAGTTATCTCTTTTAATAAGATAACTTCAGACCGTTGACAAAAGAGATATTTTCATTCCTGAAAATATCTCTTTTGTCTTTACTTTATAAAAACATATAA